>DATLZA010000043.1 GCA_035574235.1 Planctomycetota bacterium
ACGCGCCCGCGCCCGCCGATGCGCTTCCTGCCACGAGATTCCCGGAATGGAACGCCCGCCGGAGCGGGCGGGCCTCTGGAACATCCCCGCCGAAGGCTGGACGCGCGGATGCCTGGCCCCCCGCCCCGAAGGAAACGCGCCCGATTTCGGGCTGACCGACGAGGATCGCTGGGCGGCGGCCGCCTTCGCGACGACGACCGATCGCTCCGCCCTGTCCCGCGAAGAGCCCGTCGAACTCGCGGAGCGTCAGGTCCGGGCCCTGCGCTGCGTCGCGTGTCACCGCCGCGATGGACAGACCGAGCTCTGGGCTTCGCTTCAGGGCGAGGTCAAGGACCTCCTCCCGGCGAAAAAACCCGCCGATCCCGATTTCGAGGAAGCGCCGGCGGAGGAGCTTCCCGTTCCGTCCCTCACCTGGGCGGGGGAAAAGCTCAAGCCGGAATGGACGGGGCGCTTCCTGGCGGGCAGGATCCCGGAGCGGCCCAGACCCTTCCTGGCGCCGCTTCGGATGCCCGCGTTCCGCGCGGCCGAGGCGCTGGCCCGGGGCCTGGCGGCGTCCCACGGATTCCCGCCCTCCTCGGCGCCGGAGCCCGCGCCCGATCCCGAGCTCGCCGCCGCCGGGCGAAAGCTCGCCGGACCCAACGGCGGCTTCGACTGCCTGGCCTGCCACGGGATCGGGAACCGCGCCGCGACGAAAGTGTTCGAAGCCCCCGGTCCCAACCTGAAGCTGGCGCGCGACCGGCTCACGAAGGAGTACTTCGTCCGCTGGATGCGCGCGCCGCTCCGGCTGGAGCCGGGGACGAAGATGCCGCAGTTTTTCCCGGACGGCCGCAGCCCGCTCGTCGAAGTCCTCGACGGCGACGCGGCCCGACAGATCGAGGCGCTCTGGCAGTACCTGCTCGAGGGGGAAAATCTCCAGCCGCCCGAGGAGTGACGCCCGCGTGCGCCGCCTCCTCCTTCCGGCCCTCCTCCTCGCCGCCGGCTGCCGCGCGCCCGGAAAGGACGCCATGGACGCCGCCGCCGAACTCCGAGCTCTGGGAGACGAGTACTGGGAGTGGGTGCTGCGCGAGAACCCGACCTACGCCACGTACCTGGGAGACTTCCGCTACAACGACCGCCTGGCGGACCTCTCGGAATCCGCCCGCACCCGGCGCCGCGCCGAGGCGCAGGCGTTCCTCGAACGCGCGCGCCGCCTCGAGGCCGGGCCTCTCGGGGAATCCGACCGGGTCACCGCCGAGATTCTGCGCCTTCAGCTCGAATTCTTCCTCGAGGAGGACCGCCACAAGTTCTGGCAATGGGACGTCGATCAGATGAACGGCCCGCAGGCGGATTTCCCCCAACTGCTGAACTACCATCCCTCCTCGGACGAAGCCGGCCTGCGCGCCCGTTTCCGGGCCTTTCCCGTCTACATCGGGCAGTACCTCGAGAACCTGCGGGCGGGCCTGCGCGAGGGCCGCGTGGCCGTGGCGCCGGCCGTGGACCGGGTGATCGGCCAGCTCCGGGAGCTCCTGGCGCGGCCGCCCGAGACCTCCCCCTTCGCGGTCCGGCCGTCGCTCGTCCCCGACATCCGGGACGCCGTCTATCCCGCCTACCGGTCGATGCTGGAGTTCCTGGAACGCGAGTACCGGCCGCGCGCGCGGACGCGGGAGATGGGGCTCTCCGCCCTGCCGGGCGGAGCGGAAGCCTACCGCTTCCGCATCCGCATGCACACAACGACCGACGCGACCGCGGAGGAGCTCCACCGCGTGGGGCTCGAGGAGCTGCGCGGGATCCAGGAGGAGATGCGCCGGATCGCCGGAGGAGCGCTGCCCCCGTTCCTCGAGCGACTCAAGGCCGACCCCCGGTCGTTTTTCGCCTCGCGGGAAGAGATCGTGGAGGCGGCGCGGCGGGACCTCGAACGGGCGCGCGCGGCGCTCCCGCGCTTCTTCCGCCGCCTGCCCCGCACCGACTGCGAGGTCAAGCCCATCGAGGATTATCGCGAGAAGGACGCCGTGGCGGCTTTCTATTATCCGCCCGACGAGAAGCTCACCCGCAAAGGGGTCTTCTACGTCAATACCCACGCGCCGGCCTCGCGCCCCCGATACAACATGACCGCGCTGACGGTCCACGAGGCGGTGCCGGGGCATCATCTCCAGATCGCGCTCGCCATGGAAATCGAGGGCCTGCCCCGCTTCCGCCGGCACGCGGGCTTCACGGCTTTCATCGAGGGATGGGGCCTCTACGCGGAGCGCCTGGGAGACGAGATGGGGCTGTACGCCGACGACCTGGCGCGCTTCGGCATGCTCACCTACCAGGCCTGGAGAGCGTGCCGGCTGGTCGTGGACACGGGGCTGCACGCCCTGGGCTGGACGCGCGAGCAGGCGGTGCGGTTTTTCATGGAGAACGTGGCGCTCACGGAGCCCGAGGTCCTCAACGAAGTGGACCGGTACATCATCTGGCCGGGACAGGCGCTGGCCTACATGGTGGGCAAACGGGAGATCGCCGCGCTGCGGAGCCGGGCGGAACGCGCGCTCGGCCCGGCCTTCGACGTGCGCGAGTTCCACGATCTCGTGCTTCGGGAAGGCGCCGTTCCGCTGACGACGCTGCGGCGCCGCGTCGAGGAGTGGATCGCTTCGGCGCGACGGGGCTGAGCGTTACCGGACCTCGGACTCGATCTCCAGAAGCCGGTTGTACTTGGCCAGCCGTTCCGAACGGGCGAGCGATCCGATCTTGATCTGCCCCGCCTGCGTCCCCACGGCGAGATCCGCCATCGTCGTGTCTTCGGTTTCGCCCGAGCGGGCGGAGACGACGGTGCGATAGCCCGCCTGATGGGCCAGCGCGATCACCTCGAGGGCGCCGCTGATCGTGCCCACCTGGTTCATCTTGACGAGGACGGCGTTGGCGCACCCTTCGCGGATGCCGCGGCGAAGGCGCTCCGGCTGGGTCGCGAAAAGGTCGTCCCCCACGAGCTGGATGCGGCCGAGCCGCCGGGTGAGGCGTTTCCAGCCTTCCCAGTCCTCCTCGGGAAGGCCGTCCTCGAGCGAAAGGATCGGATAGCGTTCCACCCAGCGCTCGAGGGTTTCGATCCCGATGCCCTCGGCGTGGCTGGCGGCCACGTCGAGCGCCAGCCCCACGGCGGCGCCGGGACGAAGATCCGCTTTCTCGATCGCCTCGACGGCGAAGTCGAGCGCCTCCTCGACGGACCGAAAGCGCGGGGCGAAGCCGCCTTCGTCGGCGACCCAGTGAGGGTTGTAGTCGAAGCGGGGCCCCACGAGGGCCCGCGCGGCCTGGTAGACGCGCCAGACGATTTCGATCGCTTCGGCGAAGGAGCCGGCCTGGAGCGGGACGACGAGGATGTCCTGGATGGGCATGGCGCCGCCGCCGTGAAGCCCGCCCGAGAGCAGGTTCACCATCGGCCGGGGAAGGGCCCGGCCCTTTCCGAAATAGGCGTAGAGAGGCACTCCGCGCGCGGCCGCCGCGGCGTGGGCGAAGGCCCCCGACAGGCCGAGCGACACGTTCCCCGGCAGGCGGGCCTCGACGAGGAACCGGTCGAAATCCGCCTGATCGGCGAACTCCCGTTTCCGCAGGCGCGAACCCGCCTCGAGCGTCCGGGCCACGGCCTGACGCACGCCGCGGCCGCCGAAGCGCGTGCCTCCGTCCCGCAGTTCCGGGGCCTCGGCCTTGCCCGTCGAGGCGCCGGCGGGAACGAAGAAGGACCCGCGGGCGCCGTCCACCTCGAGGGTGACCTTGAGGGTGGGATGACCGCGCGAATCGAAGACTTCCAGAGCCCGGACCGAATCCACCTTCATATCGGTATAGGCTATAAACCGGACGCGCCGCGGCGCAAGGGGAATGGGACCCGTTCAGAGCCTTCGGCGGCGGAGCGGCCGGCGGGTGCTGTGCATCCCGTGGGCCGGCGGCGGCGCGGGGGGCGGCGGCGCCGCCGGAAGCGGAGCCATCGGGCCGTAGTCGAAATCCGGAAGCGTCACGCGCGGGAGCGTCCGCCCGAGCGCCTTCTCGATGTCGCGCATGGCGGGCTCCTCCTCGGGCGCCACGAGCGTGAACGCGTCGCCCACGGCCTGGGCTCGGCCGGTCCGCCCCACGCGGTGCACGTAGTCCTCGGGCGTCGCCGGGACGTCATAGTTGATGACGTGCGAGATCGCTTCGATGTCCAACCCGCGGGCGGCGATATCGGTGGCGACGAGCACCTGGACCTCTCCCTCGCGGAAGGAGGCCAGGGCGCTTTCGCGCTGCCCCTGGGAGCGGTTCCCGTGCATGCGGGCGACTTCGAACCCGCGGACCTGGAGCGCGTCGGCGAGCCGCTCGGCGCGGTGCTTCGTGCGGGTGAAAACGAGCACCATGTTCATGCCCGGCTCCCGGAGGAGGCGGGTCAGGAGCGCCGTCTTGTGGCTCTGGGCCACGGGATAGACGGCGTGGGTGATCCCGGCGGCGGGAGCGGGCCGTCGTCCCACGACATCGACCGAGACGGGGTCGCGCAGCACTTCGTGGACGAGACCCAGGATTTCCGGGGGCATCGTGGCGCTGAAGAGGAGGGTCTGGCGGTTCCGCGGGAGTTTGGCCACGATCCGCCGCAGATCCGGCAGAAAGCCCATGTCGAGCATTCGATCCGCCTCATCCAGAACCAGCACCTGAAGGCGGTCGAACCGCGCATGTCCGCGGCCCATGTGGTCGAGGAGCCGCCCCGGCGTGGCCACGATGACGTCCGCGCCGCCGCGAAGGGCCTGCGTCTGCGGCCCGAAGGCGACGCCCCCGTAGACCGTGGCCGCGCGAAGGGAGACGTGCCGGGCAAGATCCCGAAAATGGGTTTCGACCTGCGCGGCCAGCTCGCGCGTGGGCTCCAGGACGAGAACACGCGTCCCGCCGCGCGGTCCCTCGAGCAGCCGGTGCAGAACGGGCAGGAGGAACGCGGCCGTCTTGCCCGTGCCCGTCTGGGCGCAGCCGACGAGGTCCCGGCCCTGAAGGATGGGCGGAATCGCCTTGGCCTGAATGGGCGTGGGGTGCTCGAACCCCAGTTCCTTCACCGCCCGCAGGAGCGAGGGGTGCAGGCCCAACGTCTCGAACGCGACGGTCGCTTCCGGTTCCGACATGCGCGGCAGGAGCCTAGCAGATCGGGGCCGCGCTGTCGAGCGTTCGGATTATTCCTCCCGGAAGTCCTGAATCTTCCGGGAAAGATCCCGCTCCCGCTCGGCCCGCTGGGCGGCGGCCTCCTTGAGGCGCACGCGGATCTGCTCCAGGCGCAGATCGGACTCCTGGAGGCGGCGGAGGTATTTCTGCCGCATCTCGAGCTCCGCGGGGGTGTCGCGCAGGACGCTCAGGTTCTGGCGCACGCGGGCGTCGTTCTCCGAGAGCCTCTGGCGCTCCTGGGCGAGCTCGTTTTCCTCCGCGCGCAGCCGGCTGATCTCTCCGTGGATCTGAACGAGCTCCGCCAGCAGCCGGCGCGCGCTCTCCGAGAGGTACCGCTGCGAAAGATGGAAGCGCAGAACGTCCGCCGGGGTTCCGAGGAGCGCGACCTGCTGGGCCACCGGCATCGTCTCCCGGACCTTGAATTCGAGGGTCTGGCCGGCCTTGATCTCCACGCGGAACCGGCGGTGTCCGTCGGTTTCCTCCTCCGCGCGGGCGGGCTCCGCGAGCGAGAACCCCGCCGCGATCGGATGGTCCAGAAGAACGGTTGCGTCCCGGTCCAGGCGGTTGCGGACCGTATAGATCGACTCCCGGTTCCGTGAAGCGTAAAGCGTCAGTACCCCTTGAGCGATCTTCGCGTGGGTGACCGGATCGTCGCGGTGAAGCGTGCGCGGCTCCACCTCCAGACCGGCTTCCACCGCGTAGGGCACGACGGCCCGCATGCCCTTCTTCAGGACCTTCCGGAGAATGCCCTCGCCCACGCACGTCGGTCCTTCGAAAAAGGTCACGGGTCCGGCCTCCAGGGTCAGGCCGGTGGCGTTCTTCAGGACGTACGCGTTCATCGGCCGCGAATGAAGGCTCGCCCGATAGTAGAGCGCGCGCTCGCCCCCCTCGAGGCGTTCCGACAGAATCGGAACGAGCGCCGCCTGTCCGCGCCGGACGCTCACCTTTTCGCGCGCCCGGTAGGCGAAAAGATCCCCGACCTCCTGTCCCACGGCGGCGGGAACGAACGACGCCTCGAGAAGCTCGCGCAACGGCGCAGGGGCCGCCGGTTCGGCGGGCGGGGCGCCCGCCGCCTTGGGGGCCGCCCGGCCGCGAAGGGCGTCCGGCCGCGCCTCCCTGCGCCCCTCCAACTGCAGAGCCCCCACAACGCCCCCTCCTTTGTCTTCCTCGCCGGCGGTCGGGGCCGCCGTCACCCCGAGCGGGACTTCCGGCCGCGCCGGATAATACGCCGTGTAGAGGTCCATGATGAAACTCATCGGGCTTCCCGCGACGAAGGAGACGTCCACGTCCTCCCAATCCTCGTCGGTCGTGTTCTCGAGAATCGCCCAGCCCTGAAGCAGGGGCGCCCGCCCCTCGTCGAAAAGCAGCCGGTAGGACGTCTTCCAGATGGGCGTTTCCAGGATGTAGCCCACCCGGACCGTGCGGCGCCCCTCGCCGGCGGCATGAAGCACGATCCCCTTCCGGTCGGCCTGTTTGGACTTCAGATGAATTTCAAGGAGCCGCTTGAGGTCGCGCTGAAGCCCCTCGTCGAGAATCTTGAGCTCCGAGACTTCGAGAAGCTCCAGAGGCTGGATTTTTCCGTCGTCGCGCAGGAGCACGAGCTTGTAGGAGGTGACGGTCCCCTCCTTGCCCGCCTTCGCCACCGGCTCGATCCCGAGGACGCTGCCGGCGACGGTCTGACCCGCCGAGACCGCCTCCACCCGCGCCCCCTGGAGCTGGGAGAGGAAGTGCGTCAGCGCATGGCCGTCCGGCACGCGCAGCAGAATCTCCTCGAGCTGCTTGGAGAGCGGGTCCTTCGTGTCGTAGGAGATGCTCGAGATCCGGCCGCCGTTGAGATCGACCGCGTAGAGGGACTTGAGGAGGTCCTTCATCTGCGCGGCTTTGAAGGTGAGCGACACGGTCTGGTTCCCGGTGACCTCTCCTTCACGCTCGAAGTAACCCACGCCGTGCTTGTAGACGACGACCTTTCGGACGCGCAGCGGGGAGACGGGGCGATCCTGCGCTCCGGCGGCCAGAGGTCCGGCGGCGACGAGCGCGGCGACGGCGGCGGCGATCCTCATGACGGCATCCTCCTTCCCGGCGATCCCGGATAGTCTACCCCCTTCGACGCGGATCGGACGCCGCCGGTTCCGAAATTGCGCGCGGAGCTTGACTGCCGCGCGGCCGCCGATACACTAGTGCCTGCCCGACCGCGATGCGGGGGTGTAGCTCAATTGGTTAGAGCACTGGATTGTCGATCCAGTGGTTGCGGGTTCGAGTCCCGTCACCCTCGCCAGCCCTCCCGGCCGGGATCGCGGCGAAGGCCCGCGATTCCTACGCCTTTCCCGCGCGGCGGAGCGGCTTGTACTCGAACGGCTCCCGAAGCTCGCACCAGGGATGGTCCCGGAAGCAGTCCACCAGCATCGGCCCGGGCGCCTCGGCCGGCGAAAGGATCGCCAGGAACGTGCACTTCCGGCGCGTCGTGTTGTAAATCCCGTGCACGACGCCCTTGGGGATGAAGGCGCTCTCCCCCGCCTTGAGCATCCGGTGGTCCCGATCCACCCACTGTTCCGCGCGGCCGTCCAGAACGATCAGGACCTCCTCGCGCGCCGGATGATAGTGAAACTGATGCCCCGTCCCCGGAGGCATTTCGACCCGCACCACCAGAAGCTGCTTCGTGTCCGTCAGCCCCGGCCGCGAAAGCCAGACATGACGCCCCCACGGCATCCATTCGATCCGGCAATTCGCGCTCGTGACGAACCGGAAGAGCTTCCTCGCGCTCACCGGGCCACCGCCTTTCCCGACGTGCGCGCAGCCGCCGCCCCGGCGCGGTCCGGAAGCCGGATCGCCTTGAACCGGCGGATCTGCTCCGCAATCGCCCGCTCCGCCGGAAGCCGCTCCGTCGAGCTCGCCCCGTAGAAGCCGTCGCATCCCCGCACCCGCTCGAGGATGTACTGCGCATCCGGCGGCTCGGCGATCGGGCCGCCGTGGCAGATCACGATCACGTCCTCGCGGACCGATTTGGCGGCGTCCGCGATCTCCTGAATGCGCTTCACGCACTCGTCCAGACTCTTGGACGTTTTGGCGCCGATCGTGCCGCCCGTCGTCACCCCCATGTGGGCCACCACGAGATCCGCGCCGGCTTCCGCCATCCACCGCGCCTCCTCCGGATTGAAGACGTACGGCGTCGTCAGGAGATCCATCTGCCGGGCCAGGCGGATGACTTCGACCTCGAGCTTGTAGCTCATCCCCGTCTCCTCGAACGCCTGGCGCATGGCCCCGTCGAAGAGCCCCACCGTGGGGAAGTTCTGGATGCCGGCGAACCCCAGCTCCTTGAGCTCCCGAAGGAAGAGGCGCGGAATCATGAACGGATCCGTTCCGTTGACCCCGGCCAAAACCGGCGTCCGCTTCACGACCGGCAGGACCTCGTAGGCCATCTCCTTGACGATTTCGTTGGCGTTGCCGTACGCCAGAAGCCCCGCCGACGAACCCCGCCCCGCCATCCGGTAGCGGCCGGAGTTGTAAACGATGAGCAGGTCGATCCCGCCCTCCTCCTCGCTCTTGGCGGACAGCCCCGTTCCCGCCCCGCCTCCGATGATGGGCTCCCCCCGCGCGATCTTCTCCCGGAACCGCCGAAGGATCGCCTCCCGAGAATTGTCCACGCTCACGATCGCTCCTTTCTCAACGTTTCTCCGACCGTCGGGTCATCAGCTCCAAAAGTTTCTCCGCCGCCGCGTCGGCGAACTCCGGGTCGTTGATGTGCCGGTCGAGCTCCACGATCTCCACCCCGCGGGCGTGCGCCCGGATCGCCTCGAACAGCGCCCGGCGCGCCTCCGGATCGTGGAACGGCTGTCCCTCGCGGTCGTACGCCGAAACTCCGCGCCGGGGAAGAAGAATCGCGGCCGGACCTTTGGCGCGGGCCACCTTGGCCCCGAGATCCGCCCCGATCCGCGCGTTCTCCTCCGGCGTCGTCCGCATCAGGGTCACCTGCGGGTTGTGGCGGTAGAAGGTGCGCCCCTGGAACTTCGCCGGCACGGTCTCGGGGGCGTAAAAATTCACCATGTCCTGCGCCCCCACGGAGACCACCTGCGGAATCCCCATCTCCCCCGCCGCGGTCAGGCGCTGCGGTCCGGCCGTCAGGAATCCCCCGCAGAGCTCGTCGGCCAGCTCCGTCGTCGTGATGTCGAGCACCCCGGCGATCAGCCCCTCGCGGATCAGCGACTCCATCGCCTGGCCGCCGTTGCCCGTGGCGGCAAAGACGAGAACCTCGTAACCGGCCGCCTCCAGCCGCTGCTTGGCCCGCATGACGCAGGGGGTCGTCACCCCGAACATCGTCGCCGCCACGAGCGGCCGGTCCTCGGGACTCTCGTCGGCGCGGGCGGCCCGGACCATCCCGGCCATGGCGCGCGCGGCCTGAGACAGGATCTTCCGGCTGATCCGGTTGATCCCCAGAATGTCGACGACGGAGTTCATCATCAGGATGTCCTTGTCGCCGACGTACTGGCGCACCTGGCCCGACGCGAGCGCGCTCACCATGAGCTTGGGCACCCCCAAGGGCAGCGCCCGCATGGCGCTCGTGCCGATGTTCGTTCCGGCCGAGCCGCCCAGGGCCATCACCCCGGCCAGCTCCCCGCGCTCCCACGCCTCGCGCGCCAGCCGCGCCGCCCCTTCCGCCGCCGCCGTCACGGCCTTCCCGCGGTCCCCGAGCGCCCGGAAACGCTCCGCGTCGAAAACCCGCGCCCGCTCCACGTCCGGAGCCGCCGCCGGAGGACCCAGAATTCCGCAGTCGACGAGCGTCACCGGAACTCCCAGCTCCCGCAGGCGGTCCCGCACGAAGGCCGCCTCCGGCCCCTTCGTGTCGAGCGTGGCGAAAAGATAAACGGACTTCATCGCCCCTCCCTCAGCCAGGAGACGGCGTTCCGGAGGATCGTCCGGTACGCCTCGTGCTCGTGCGCCCCGCCGTCGTGGCCGAGCGTCACACAGACGATCCTTCCGCGCGGACGTTCCACCGTCCAGACCACGGGATACTCGCGCCCGCTCTCCGGAGACTTGCCCCGCGCCAGGACCCGGATCGGCGGTCCCGCGGGATCCCGCTCGAACCGGTACAGCTCGTCCCGGATCCGGAACGTCCGGGGCACGCCCGCCATGAGGGGATGACCCTCCTCGACCACCGCGACTTCGAACTCCTGAAGCCGGTCATGGCCGCGCGACCCGCCCCCCACCAGATCCCGGTTGTATTCCGGCCAGTCCTTCCAGTTGTACCACGTCGCCGCATGAACGAGCAGAAGCCCTCCCCCCGAGTCCGCGAACTCGAAGATCGCCTTCCGCGCCGCGGGATCCGGAATCGGCTGGTTGTTCGCCAGCGCCAGGACGGCCAGGCCTGGAAGCGCGGGCGCGATCCGCGCCGGGTCGGCCGTGTACTCCGCCCCCAGAAGCCGGGCGTCCGCGTCCCGGAACCAGCGGTCGAAGTCGTGACTCGACCCGCCGCCCACCAGAAGCGTCCCGCGCGCGGCCCCCTCCCGGCGCGGCGCCGGATCCTTCGACTCCCCCACTTCCGCGGTCATCGCCAGGAACGTGGGGGCGATGTGGTTGTCGAAGCTCTCGAGCACCAGGAGCTGCACGGGAGCGTTCGGCCGCCGGGGCTCCAGCGTGAACCAGCGCACCTGCCCCCGGGCCCCGGGTTCCACGAGCCCCTCGGCGTACCGCGAACCCGGCACGTCGATCCTGCGGATCCAGTCGGCGAATTCGACTCCATCGTAAAGCACCCGCTCCTCGCGGGTGCCGTCGGCGTAGTGGAAGATCACGCGCGCGGCGGGCTGCCCCCGGCGCGGCTCCGCGGCCGCCCAGGCGCCGATCCCGCCCAGGACGTGCAGCTTCCGGAACGCGAATCCCAGCGGCACCTCGACCCGCCGGGGCATGTGCGTCTTGGCCGCCCAGTCGGCGACCGCGCCCCCCTTCAGAACGATGGCGTTGTTCCCGTTGAGGCTCCGGGCGGGATCCACGAGCTGAAAGGGAATGCCTTCCACCGTGACGATCCCGAACTTCCGAAGACGCAGGTTATGGGGCTCCCGCCGGGGATCATACAGCCCCTTGACCGTCGAGGCGGTGAAGGCCGGCTGGAGATCCACGAGCCGGAACCCGCCCGCCTCGGAGGTGAGGTACGTCAGGATGTCGCGCAACGCCGCGGGCCCCAGGCTTTCGAGCCCTTCCGGCATCAGAGAGAGCCCCGTCGAAGCCATCGCCTCGATGTCCGCCCGCCGGATCTCGCGCTCGCCCTCGCTGTTCTTGAGAACGACGCTGTCGCGTCCCTCCCGCACCACGATGCCGTTGAAAACCTCGCCCGAACGGGTCCGGACGTTGAACGAGACGTAATTCCCCTCCACGGTCCGGTTCGGATCCACGATGTGAACGAGCAGCTCCTCCCGCCCGTGGACGCCCATGCCGGTGAGATCCGGCGCGACGCTGCGGCCCTCGCCCTTGTAGGCGTGGCACTTGAGGCAATTCTCGGCGAAGAGGGCCTTTCCGCGCGCCGCATCGCCGGGTTTGACGACCTCCGGCAGGAGGGCCGCGATGATCTGATCCTTGGCCTTGGCCTGCCCGCCGGCCACCGCGTCGATCACGCGCGCGGCCCTCTGCGCGGTCGCCTTGTCCGGGTGCGTGCGGATGCGGAAAAGCGCGGTCGGCCCGAGGTCGTTGGGCCGGATCCGCCCCTGCTCGAGGGCGTCCAGGAGGCGGCCCGTCCATTCCGGCCGCTTGAGAAGCTGGGCCAGGATCTGTTCGCGCGCCGAAGCCGCCAGGCGCGTCCAGGCCCCGAGAAGGGCATCCGCCGCCGCGACGTCCGGCATGCTCCCCAAAGCCTCAATCGCCGCCCGCTGAAGGTCCGTGGACGAGGACGGGTCGAGGAGCTTTCCCGCGGCTTCCAGCGCCGCGCTCCGGGCCGCTGGAATCGAGGCCAAAAGCGCCAGCTGCCGGGCGCGCGCGTCGTCGGGGCGCGACGGATCGATCGCCGCCTGGGCCATCGCGCGCACGGCGGGCTCCAGCGCGCGCGCCAGAGCCTCGTCCGATCCCACCCGGGCCGCCAGCGACACCGCCGCGGCCGTGACCTCCGGATCTCCGGCCGCCAGAAGCGCCTCGAGCGCCCGTCGGACCTCGGGGGAAGCGGGAAGCGCCGTCTCCGGGCGCAACGTCCGCGCCAGACGCCCGAGAACCGCCGCCTGGACGGCGCGTTCCTCCGCCGGACGCGCGCCCAAGAACGCCACGATCTCGGCCGCCGCGGCGCCGTCCTGACGCGCCCCGACAAGACCGGCCACCTCCTCGGCCGCCCCCGTCGCGCCCGCCTCGAGCGCCGCCTCCAGGCCCGCCCGCGGCCGGACGGCCAGGACCCCGAGCGCCGCCGAACGCGACACGTCGTCCCCCAGCGAAGCGTACAGGGCGGCCACGGCGCGGACCCCGTCCGCCGGAAGGGGGACCCCGGACGAGAGCGCCGCCAGCGCCTCCAGTCGCACCCGAGGGTCGGCGTCCTTGAGCAGCTCCACGAGCGCTCCCGGCGCGCTCCCGCGGAGCGCCGCGACGCGCGCCGCATTCTTGCGGACGCCCGCCTCCGGATCGCGCAACGCGGCCGCCAGATCCTGGTCCGAAAGCCGGTCCAGCCGCGCCAGCGTCCAGAGGCACGCCACGCGGGCCGCGGGATTCGCCGAGCTCCGCAGGAGCGCCGCGACGTCCTCGGCTCCCCGGCCTTCCTCGCAGAGCAGCCGCTGGGCCGTCAGACGCGCCCAGCGGTTCGGGTGTTCCAGCGCCCGAACGCGGCCGGAGACGGAGGAAAAATCGACGGGCGGAAGGCTCCGGGCCTGCCGGTGCTGAACGCGCCAGATCCGCCCGTGAAGGCGGTCCCGGTCCGGACGGATCGCGGCATTGTACGGGCCATGCCGCGGCCCGCGGGTGTCGTTGTGAACGACCGCCTGATTGTAGAAATCCACGACGTAGAGCGCCCCGTCCGGCCCGACCTGAGTGTCGATGGGACGGAACCAGAGATCGGTTCCCGCCATGAATTCCTCGTCGCGGACCTTGACCGCCTTGTAGGTAACCCCGTCCGGAAGGAGCCGGTCCTGGTGAACGAGATTCACCGTGCACTCGGTGACGAAGTGGATGGAACGGTACTCGTCGGGCCAGGCTCCGCCGTCATAGACGGTGCTTCCGGCCGCCGCGGTGAAGCCCCCCACGCAGTCGATCTGCTGGTACGGGTGGAGCCGCTCCTTGAGGAGCGGGTTCGAATCCCGGTGGTCGGCGATGAACTTCCAGCTCGACGCCTGGCCCACCCGCGCGCGCGCGAGGACCGCGTCCGGAAGGACCACGTGGCGCAGGTGCGACTCGTTGGCCATGGTGAAGAAGATTTCGTGATCCCAGGTGAGGTCCACGCCCCACGTGTTGGCGCTGTAGGAGGAGACCATCTCGATCGCGCTTCCGTCGGGCCGGAAGCGGAAAAGTCCGTTGCCGATGTGCCCGAAGTCCCGCCCCTGGGCGTTGCGGACATGACGGGAGCCGCCGCCGCTGTAGCCCTGCGTGGCGTAAATCCAGCCGTCCAGGCCCCAGCGCAGGTTGCTCGTCGTCGCGTGCGTGTCCCCGAAACCGAAGCCGGTAAAGACGGTCTCCCGCCGATCCGCCGCTCCGTCGCCGTCCGTGTCGCGGAGAAAGAGGATGTCCGGCGCCTGGGTCACGATCACGCCGTCGCGGTAAAAGACGAAGCTCGTGGGCAGGTCGAGTCCGTCGTAAAAGACCGTGCGGTGGTCCCACCGTCCATCCCCGTCGCGGTCTTCGAAGTAGACGAGGCTGTCGCGGGGGCGCGCCCTCCAGACGTCGGCCTTGAGCGGATACTGGGGCGTCTGAAGGACCCAGAGCCTTCCCTTCGGATCCCATCCGATCGAGATGGGCTTGACGATGTCCGGCTCCGCCAGAACGAGGGAAAGCTCGAAGGATTCCTCGACCCGGAGCTTTTCCGCAGCCCGGCCGGGCGCGACGGGGCCTCCCTCCGGATAGCGCAGGGCCGAAAGCTCTTCGGGCCGCACAAGAAGATCCACGGGACGCCGCCCCGCCCACGCGATGCCGCGCAGAAGAAGCGCCCGGACGTGAGGCAGCGAGAAGGTCGCGTGACGGTGGCCCTGGAGACTTACGAAGGCCCGGTAGCCGTCGCGTTCGTACACCCACATCTGGGGCGTGATTTCGTGGGCCGTGCGGAACGCGACGGCGAGAATCTTGGCCTCGGGAACGACGTGAAGGTCCCAGTAAATCTCGTCGTCCAGGAAGAAGTTGGCCGCGCCCCGGGTGATTTCGTGCGGGTAGTCCTGAAGGTAGAGACCGACCTTCCCGTGGTGATACTTCGAACGGCCGTGCTCCCACGCGCCGCCGACGACGGTCTTGAACCAGTGCGGATCGTTCCCGCAGACCGCGTCATGGAGGACGACGATCCCTCCGCCCCGCTTGAGAAAACCGTCCAGAACGGTCCGCTCTTCGGGGCTCATCGTGCCCCCCTCGGGAGCATAAAGAACAAGGACGTCCGTCTTCTCCAGCTCCGCCGCCGTGGGAAACCGCAGCGCCCCTTCCGCTTCCGCGCCGCGCTCCTTGAGAAGCGTCTTCCACTCCTCCAGGAAGCGGGGATGGTCATGCTCGCCGGGACCGTGCGTCTTGGCCCCAGCCCGAATAAAAACCCGCAGCGGCCGATCTTGATCCTGAGGATAAGCCGCCGCCGCCTGGGCCCCAAGGAAACCGAGAACGATCCACGCGATTCTCATTCGTAACTCCCCCTTCCGGTATCACCCCCCTCCCTAAGCACGCCGCATGCCATCCCGCCGAAGAATCTTAACACAATTTATTGAGACCAAGAGATTTGGAGCGTATCAATTACATACGTTCGGAAAGGATCTGTTACCGGTTACAGACGACCGTCACCGGGTATACAGTTTCGGAATGGGATTGGACGCACTTGACCGGCTCCTGGCGGAGCGTCAGCCCCTGGTGGGGGCGGCGGTAGGCTCCGGAATCAGCGCGGCGGCGGCGGAAGAAGGCGGGGCGGATCTTTTGATGGTCCTCTCGGTAGGTCACTTCCGCCTGCACGGAACGGGTTCCGCGGCGGCGTTTATGCCCTATGCGAACGCGAACGACCTCACCTGGGAGATCGCCACGCGGCACGTGCTGCCCCGGATCGAGCGGACGCCCGTCTTTCTGGGCGTCCTGGCGCAGGATCCTTCGCTCGACCCGGAAGAGTACCTCCGGCGCATCCGCCGGTACGGCGTCGCGGGAGTGACCAACTTCCCTTCCGTGGGCTTCTATGACGGGGCGTTCCGCGCGTCGCTCGAGGCGGCCGGGCTGGGATTCGGGCGCGAGGTGGAGCTTCTGCGGCGCGCGCGCGCGGCAGGACTTCGGACGATCGGCTTCTGCCTGAATCCCGCGGACGCGCGGGCGCTGGCGGCCGCAGGGGTCGACATCCTCTGTCTCAACCTCGGAATCGCCGATTGGCGCGCGCGGGAACCGGCGGAGCACCAGGCGGCCCTGGACGGGGCGGTCGCCGCGATCCGCGCGATGATCGCCGCGGCGCGCGAAGCGCACCCCCGCCCGTACGCCGTCGTCTTCGGCGGCCCGGTGGTGCTGCCGCAGGACACGGCGCAGGTCTATCAGCGGACCGAGGCGCTCGGATACATCGGAGGGAGCTCCGTCGAGCGCTTCCCCACTTCCGCCGCCATCACCCAGACGGTCCGGGAATTCCACCACGCCGCCCGCGGCGGCCGGCGCATGGACCGCCTGGGCGCGCTCATCGGCACCGGACCCGCGATGCGGCAGGTCTTCGAGACGATCCGGTCCGTCGCCGCCTCCGATGCGACCGTCCTCATCGTGGGCGAAAGCGGAACGGGCAAGGAGCTGGCCGCGCGCGAAATTCACCGCCTGAGCCACCTGCACGACCGCCCCCTGGTGAGCTGGAACTGCGGGGCGACGTCGGAAAGCCTGGCGATGTCCGAACTCTTCGGCCACGAAAAAGGCGCCTTCACGGGCGCCACGCGCGCCCACGTGGGCAAGTTCGAAATGGCCAACGGCGGAACGCTCTTCATGGACGAGGTGGCCGACCTGCCCCTCTCCGTCCAGGCCAGCCTCCTGCGCGTCCTGCAGGAACGCGAGATCGTGCGCGTGGGCGGCGAGAAAACGATCGCCGTCAACGTCCGCCTCATCGCCGCCACGAACAAGGATTTCCGGGAACTCATCCCCGCCGGACGCTTCCGGCTCGATCTCTACTACCGTCTGAGCACCGTGGTCCTCCGGATGCCGCCCCTTCGGGAGCGCCAGGAGGACATTCCTTTCCTCGTCTGGGAGTTCGCTCAGGAGTTCTGCCAGAAGTACGGCGCGCCCGCCCCCCGCATCCCCGACTCGGTCCTCTCCGCCCTCATGCGCCACACCTGGCCGGGCAACATCCGGGAGCTGCGCAACCTGGTGGAGCGCCTTTTTCTCCTGGGACGCGGCAAGGCTTTCTCCCGCGCCTGGTTCGAGGAGATGTTCGCCGCGGATCGCGCGGTGGGGGAATCCTTCCGGCCCTCCGCCCCGCCGCCGTCGGTCCTCTCGCTGGCGGAGAAACGCGAACGCCTCCCCGAGGTGCTGGCGCGGCATCGCGGCAACAAGACCGCCGCCGCCCGGGAGCTCGGAGTCACCCGGAAAACGATCCACAAGTGGCTCCGGCAGGAATGAATTCGCCCCGGATCTCGTTCGACCTTCCGGTACCGAAGCCTGCGACGTCCCCGGGGCGGCCCCAGGGGATCAGTGCGCCTCCTTGAGGAGCGCGAGGAATTCGTCCGTCCAGTCCCCGACCGTGGCGGCCGGGCCGACGAGCTTGAAGTACCAGTAGCCTTCCGGATGCTCCAGGACCGCCGCCAGCATCCGAGCGTCCTCGAGCGGCTCGTCGCGGCCGTCTCCCACGTAGGTTCCCGACAGATCGACCCAGGTCGCGCGAAGCCGTCCCTCGAGCACCCGGGGCCGCGCCTGGCTCCCGCGGACCTGCGCGGCCCAGCGGTCGATGTTCTCCTGAAGGCGCGAGCCGGAAGGGCCGAAGTGGAAAACCACGAACTCCGCGTCCGGGTGCTCCTTCTGCTTGTCCGGGACGCGGAACTGGAACTTGCGCAGCCGGTTGGCGGGCTCCTCGCGCACCCAGCCTTCGGGAGCGCGGAACGAAAGCTCCGCTCCGCGCGGACGCTCCGCCGGCGGCTCGGGCGGAGCATCCTCCGCGTAGGGGTCCCGCAGCTCGGGCTCCGGCCGGGCGCATCCCGCCGCCAACAGCGCTCCGAGGAGCCACCCCGCTCTTCTCATCTCCGCCTCCCTACCGGTGCGCGCCCTTGAGCAGGGCGACGAATTCGTCCCGCCAGTCCCCCACCGTGTCCGCCGGACCCACAAGCTTGAAATACCAGGGGCCGTCGGACGCCTCGACGACCGCGGCCAGCATCCGCGCCTTCTCGATCGGCTCGGGGGCGAAGTCGCTCCTGTACGTTCCCGACAGATCGAGCAACGTCACGCGGCACCGGCCCTCGAACGTTTCCGGCTTCGGGTCGGACGATCCCATCTGCCGGGCCCACCGGTCGAGGTTCGCCTGCAGGAGATTCCGGTCGGGGCCGAAGAAAAACACCGTAAGCTCCGCTTCGCCGGCCTTGCCCTCCTTGTCGGGGATCCGGTACTGCGCCTTGCGCATCGGGTTCGAAGGGGTCTCGCGGATCCAGCCTTGCGGCGCCTCGAAGCGGATCCCGTCCGCCGGGGGCGGCGGCGTCGGAGACGCCATCGGACCGCCTCCGCGTTCGGAAGGTCCCTGGGACGGCGGGGACGCTTCGCGAGAGCAGGCGGCTCCCAGCAAAGCCAAAACGACGGCGATCGTTCTCATCGGCGGTGCATTATGCCATCCTGACGGCGGCAAAGGGAAGAACGGCCGATGCCGGTCGGACGCCCCGCAAGCCAGGCCCTCGACAAGCCGACCGGCAGAAAGATATGATCCCCGCCATGAAAGCGATCGTGGTCCGCCGGTTCGGTCCCCCCGAGGTCATGCAGCTCGAGGACGTCCCCGACCCCAAGCCCGGACCGGGCGAAGTCGTCGTCCGTGTCCGAGCGGTGGGCGTGAACCCCGTGGACACGTACATCCGCAACGGGGGCTACGGAACGAGCGTCACGCTTCCCTACACGCCCGGCTCCGACGCGGCCGGAACGATCGAAGCGATCGGCGAAGGCGTCACGGCCTTCAAGCCCGGAGACCGCGTCTATACGAGCGGAACGACCGCCGGAGGCTACAACGGCGCGTACGCAGAGCGGGTCCGCTGCGCCGTTTCCCAGGTCCATCCGCTTCCCGACAACCTGACCTTCGCCCAGGGAGCCGCCGTGAACATCCCCTACGCGACCGCGTACCGCGCGCTCTTCCACCGCGCCCGCGGAGTGCCGGGCGAAACGGTGCTCGTGCACGGCGGATCGGGCGGCGTCGGGATCGCGGCGATCCAGATCGCGCGGGCCCACGGGTTCACGGTCCTGGCCACCGCCGGAACCGAGCGCGGGCGACAGCTCTGCCGCGAACAGGGAGCCCACCATGTGCTCGATCACCGGACGCCGGGATACCTGGACGCGATCCCCTCGCTCACCGAGGGGCGGGGCGTGGACGTGATTCTCGAGATGCTCTCGAACGTGAACCTGGGGCGGGATCTGACGATTCTGGCGCGCGGCGGGCGGGTCGTCGTCATCGGCTGCCGGGGTACGGTCGAGATCAATCCGCGGGAGACGATGATGCGGGACGCGGCGATCCTGGGAATGGCGCTCGCCAACGCGACCCCGTCCGAAAAGGCCAGCATTCACGCCGCGCTCGGAGCGGGGCTGGCCCAGGGAACGTTGCGACCGGTCGTCGGGCGGGAGTTTCCGCTCAAGGACGCCCCGCGCGCCCACGAGCTTGTCCTGGAATCGGGAGCCTACGGCAAGATCGTGCTGCTCCCCTGAGCGGGGGGGGGGCGATCTACGCCGTTGCCGGCTGGCCCGCCCAGCGGCTCACGACCTCCAGCAGCTGTCGGCGCCGGAACGGCTTTTCGAGGAACCCCACCGCGCCCGTTTCGCGCACCCGTTCGACGATCTCTTCCCGCGGCAGGGCCGACAGAAAGACGACCGGAATCGAAGCGAACTCGGGGATATCGCGGAGCAGGTCCGACGCCATCGTTCCGTCCAGATCGGGCATGAGAATATCCATGAGGATGAGGTCGGGTTTTTCGCGACGGGCCAGGCCGATCCCCTCCAGAGCGTTCCGCGCCGTGAGAACCCGGAATCCCTCCGCTTCCAGGAGCGTGCGGATCACCGTCTGAATCGTGCGGTCGTCGTCGCACACCAGAATCCGGGGGGCCTGCTTCATCATTTGTTTCCTATTCGGTTTCAATCTTGTCCAAGGAGAGCAAGAAGTATGCCACGGACACGCCGAGTAGGAACCATCGGAAAGCGACGATTTTGAGGGACAATCCGACGAAAAAGAAACTTAACCCGGTATGATAATGCGCTACTTCCGATCCGGCCCTCGGGCTTCGGACTGGAAAGGAGCCTGGAGCCCCTTCCATTCCCACTCGCCGAACCCCTCGAGCCTCAAGAGGATATCGAACTTGACGGGCGCTCCCGGGGGGTCCACAGGGACCAGACCCACATAAAGTTCGCCGGTCAGCGGGTCGTAGGCCGCGAAGTCGGAAGATTTCGCGGAACCGGCGAGGTCTTCCGCATCGCGGCCCCATGCCTCTTCGCGGATTTCCCGAACTCCCCGAAGGGAAGCGCGGCCCCCGATCTGTGCCGAAAAGGAAAGCGTCCCGGAGGGATGAATCGCGCGCCCGTCGGGACCCCGGACCGCAAGCTTCACGAACGCGACATCCGCTTTCGCCGAGCCGGCACGGATCCAGGCGACCCCCCGCAGCGCCACCGTGGCGCGCGGCGCCGCCGCCCCCGGAGCTTCGATCCGCCGGCTCCCCAAGGATCTTGCCGTGGGACGGCCGGCGCCCGGCTCCGCGCCGGCCGGGGCCTGCTCGAAGCTCACCGTGTAGGTGTATCCGTCCACCGCCCCGGCTCCGGTCACCCACCCTTCGAAGGGGCGCACCTCGCCGGGCGCCAGCGCGCCCTCCAGCGCCAGCGGATGCTCCACCCCGCCCACCCGAAACGCCACGACGACCTTCCGGACCGCGTCGGAGAGCCCGTTCCGGATCATGCCCGTCACCCGCACGCTTCCGTCGGTCATCCGCACCAGGCGGCACTGGCCGATCTCGAGCTCCGCGAGCCGCTGGAACGGATCCGGAGGAATCGGCACGTCGCCCACGGCGCAGGCGGCGGCGGCGCGAACCGAGGCGTACTCGGGACAGTCCGGCACGGTCACCTCGAAGGACGCTTCGGACGAAGGCTCGATCGCGGCCCCCAGGCGCACCCGGACGGCGCGCGCGGCGCGGCCGGCCGCGTCCAGGAACTCGAGGGCAAGATCCGGCTCGCGCGCCGGCGTGACCCCCGAATTTCGAACGGCGGCGATCACGCGCACCGCGCCCGGAAAGCGCGACGGCCGCTCTTCCGCCAGCGAAGCGACCTCCACCCGGGGCGGCGGCGCGCGAAGAAGCTCGGGAGAGCGGGTGGGATCCCTCCCCCGGTAAACGAACCGCCGGTCGCCGCTTTCGACCAGGACCTCGAACCGATCGAACTTTTCGACCTGCTCGGTTTCCAGGGTCAGCGCGGCCGAACGGCCGGCGGAAATCTTGCCGAGGTGGGCCGTCGGAGAACGGCGGACCTCACGCTCGCCGTCGTAGAAGGCGATCGTGACGCGAACGCCGTCGAGATCGACGGCCAGAAGGTTGGCGAGCGTCGCCTCGGCGACGACGCGGTGGCGGACGCGCTCGCGGGAAAGCTCGAACCGCGTGAATTCCGGTCCGGCCTTTTCCGCCGGCGCCTGCAGCGCGCCGGCGACCAGAGCCCCGAGAACGCCGATCATCCCGCTCCGCCTCCGACGGCTAATATAACGCGGGTCCGGCCGGAGGCGCGGTATAATCTTTGGAGACCGGGGACAACGATGGACGCGGCCGGCTCCCTTCCGAAATCGCCGGGCTCCGAGTCCGTCACGCGGGTGCGGCGGGCGGAACTCGAAACCCTGATGGCCGATCTGGCTCAGGGGGCGGAATACCAGCGCGCGCTCCTTCCGGCCGCTCCTCCTTCCATCCCGGGGTACGATCTCGGGGTTTTCTACCGCGGCGCCCGGCACGTCAGCGGGGACTTCTACGATTTCCTTCCTCTTCCGGAAGGGCGCTGGGGCATCGCGATCGCGGACGCTTCCGGGAAAGGGACGGCGGCGGCGATCCTCACCATGATCTGCCGCGCGATGCTGCGCATCCAGCCCGATCCCGCCGCTCCGCCCGCGGAAGTCCTGGCGCACGTGAACCGGCTTCTTCTTTCCACGATCAAGAAGGGAACGTTCGTTTCGGCCATCTACCTCGTGCTCGACCCCGCGGCGCACGTGCTGACCGTGGCCAACGCCGGGCATCTGCCGCTGGTGGTGTGGCGCTCGCGCGCCCGGATCGCCACGATCCACCCCTCCAAGGGGCCGGTCCTCGGCGTGCTCCCCGCCCCGGCCTACGCGACCGCCCAGCGCGAGGAGCGCATCGCGCTCGAACCCGGCGACCGCTTCGTCCTGATCACCGACGGAGTCAACGAGGCCATGGCGCCCGGACAGAAGGAGTTCGGCATGGAGCACCTCCGCCGGCGCCTGCGGGCCGAAAGCGACGGCCCCACCGCCGAGCTCCTGCGCCACATCGTCGAACAGATCGAAATCCACCGGGGCGGCGGGGAACAGTCGGACGACATCACGATCGTCACGGGCCGCCGGTTGCCCTGACCGGGCCGCGTCCGGAGGTTTGCCCCGCCCGGGCCCGGCCGGTATACTGGGGAGGTTCGTTCCTTGTCCAGAGGAGGGGCCCATGCGCGTTCCGGCGGCCGCCCTCGCGATTCTCCTTCCCGGCTTGGCTCCCCAGGACGACGCCCTCGAGATGAAGTGGGAATTCGGCGCGGACGACCGGTTCGACCTCAAGTGGACCTTTCAGGAGACGCGGCGGCAGGAGCCCGGCGTCGGGGCCGTCATCGAGATCTTCGACCGGCGCGAGGTCGAGGCGGAACTTGCGCCCAAGGACGATCCGCCGGGCCTCCTCGGCGTCACGCTCAAGAAAATCACCTGGACCCAGGGAACGCAGGATTACTCCGTCACCGCCGTCTACAGCGAGGGCAAACCCCTCGACGTCCGCACGCAGGTGAAGCCCAACCCCAAGTCCCCGACCGCCGCGGGCGCCCGCGCGGGCGCCGAGCAGGCGGCCGAGAACATGCGCAAGTTCTTCGACGGGGACTACGCGTTCGACACGTCGCGCCGGGGCGAAACCCTGGTCCTTCGGAACGGAGTCCCGGCGCAGCGGACCCCTTCGGTCTTCGACAAAATCTTCCTTCACTCCCCGCTTCCCTCCGGTTCCGTCCGCGCGGGACAGACCTGGAAGGATCCGGCGGACGCGCTGCCCCTGCCGGCGGGGCTGGCCGAAATCAAATTCATCGAATACAAGGTGGTTTCCCTGAACGCCAACGCCGCCACGGTCCGCGGATCGGTCACGGTCCCGATCGTCCGGCCGCCGGAGAACACGGAGCGGGGCGACCGCCTGTCGGGCAACTTCTCGTACCTGCGCGAGTACGCCTTCGCGCGGGCCGGCCATCTTCTGTCGGGCAAGGAGGAGTTGACCTTCACCAAGAAGGTGGACTCGAAGGTGGACTTCTACCGCGACAACACCTCGCACGTCATCAAACAGCAGGTCACGATCCGCAAGCGCCCGCCCCCCAAGGCCGAAGGCGCGCCCAAATGACGGGCCGGCCCTACGCGAACTCGATCCGCACGTCCTCGGCCACGCTGCCGAGGATGTGGTAGCCGCAGTTCGTCTCCTGGAGGATCGAACCCGGCACGAGGGTGTTGACCGGCCCGTGGGCCACCAGCCGCGCGATGAAGCGCTGCCAGGCCATCCCCGGCCCGCCGCAGTCGCCGTCCAGCCAGAAGCTCCGGTCCCGCGCGGCCAGGATTTCCCGCGGCCCGATCGTGGCCGCCTTCGGGGGCACCCAGGACCAGTCGCTCGAAAAGGTGTGAAGCGCGTTCTGCATGATCGTCATCGGGTGGAGCTCGACGATCCGCCCGTGCGCCCGCTTGTAGGAAGTCAGGTCGTCGCCGAATTCCAGCCCCAGGTGGGATTCCCAGAAGGCGATGTGCCCGCACCAGCCGATTCCCCCGTAGCAGCAGTCGGCGCCGCCGGCGTCCTCGATCATCTTCCAGTAGTCCTGGATGTTGCGGTGCGTGGGGAAATGGATCTGGGACTCCGGCGGGCGAAGATCCGGGCGGATGCGCCCGAAGAAATTCCGCCGCATCGCCGTGGCGAAGGAGCCTTCCCAGTCCGCCGGCGCGGTTTCGCCGGCGTCGTCGGCGTACTCGTCCATGTTGAAGGTCACGAGGTGCCGGCAGGAGAGATTCAGCCGGTTGATCATCTCCGCCGCGATCTTGTACTGCGGCACGGGCCCCACGGGGAGGATGAGGACGCACCTTTTCCCCTCCTCGGCCGCCTTTCGGATCCGCGCCACGAGGTCGAGCGCGAAGCGCGCGTAGAACTCCGTGCGGTCCTCGATCACCTCGATCCGGAAGGCGGGATTCGGATGCCGGGCGATGTCGGCCTTCCGGATGGCGCGCACGCGGCGGCAGGCCTCGACGTCGCGGAACGGAATGAACTTCGCCGGACTGTACGTGAACGCCATAGGTCCTCCTTCCTCAGATCGGTCCGACGGGCCCGTCGCCCCGTCGCCGGCGGACCCGGCCCGGCCCGAGCGCCGCCGTGAGGACGTCTTCGGCGGGAAAGGCGTGGCCCAGATGGGGGAGAAATCCTTCCGCGTAACGGACCGAGCGGCGGCCGAAGTCGCGGGCGCGCGCGGCGCTCTGCCGGCGCATCCAGGCCAGGTATTCGTCCTCCCCGTGCTGGCGCCGCAGCCACTCCCGCTGCGAGGCGTGCGCCGCGAGCATCTTCTCCTTGAGATCGATCGCGTCGGTGATGTCCACCACGTACCGCGCCGGAACGCGCCGGCCGAAGCCATCCACGAGATCGATCGGGTCCGCGTAGAGGAGCGCGGGGACGCGCCCGCAGGGCGGCGGCGGCCGCCGCCCGGGGAGCGCCGCCTTCCAGTGGGGCACCGTGGAGGCGAAGGCCGCCTCCCGGACGATCCGGGGCGTCTCCGTGTGATCCGCCATGTAGTCGAAGGGCGAAGGACAGATCACGAGATCCGGACGCGCCTCGCGGAGCAGGCCGCACACGCGCCGCACGGAAGGGACATCGAAGCGGATCCGGAGGTCCGAAAACCCCAGGCACACGTACCGCGCCCCCAGGAGGGCCGCCGAGCGCGCCGCCTCGCGCCGCCGCACCGCCGCGATCCGCCGCGGCGGAAGGGTGGCCGACCCCAGATCCCCCGGCGTCATCGTGGCCATCCAGACCTCCCACCCCGCGCGGCGCAGCAGAATGAGCGTCCCGGCGCAGGTGATCTCGATGTCGTCCGGATGGGCCATCACCGCCAGGACGGTCGGCACGGCGCGATCCTTTCTACCGGAGCTCCGAGAGCTTCACCGGCCGCCCCTCCGCCGCCGAAAGATCCGCCGCCAAGACCACCCGGTGGCTCTCGAAGGCCGTCTCGAAATCGGTCAGCGGCATTTTGCGGCCCGCCAGCGTCGCGTCCACGAACGCCTGAAACTGCGGCTGGTAGGGGTGGTCCTTGACGTCCCCCGAGTCCACCAGATGCGTCGAAAGCGTGCTCCACTGGGCCTTGTTGAGCCCCTTGATCTTGTTGGAATGGATGCGGTTGTCGAGCAGGCTCCCTTCGCTTCCCACGAGATGCGTGTGGAAGTAGTACGGCTGCAGGCAGTCCACGACCGAGGCCACCTTCCCCACCGCCCCGCCCTTGAAGCGCAGAAGCGTCGCCGACGTGGTGTCGTACTCGTAGGGCTTGAAAATGGGGCTCCGGGAACGGGTCGAGTAGCTTGTGACCTCCTCGACCTCGTCGTTCATGAGCATGAGGAGCGCGTCCATCGCGTGGCAGCCCGCCGTCAGGAGGCTGGAACCCCCGAAGCTCTTCTTGACGTTCCAGGGGAACTGGCCGTACCAGGGCCCGATGCCGTGATAGTAATCCACTTCGCCGTAGTGCAGCTGGCCAAGAAGGCCCTCCTCGACGATCGAGCGGATCATCTGAAACTGCGCGCTGAAGCGCACCTCGAAGCACACGCAGGCCTTGACCCGGGCCTTCTGGATCGCGTCCCGCACGGCCTTGAGATCCTTCCAGGTGAGCGCCACGGGCTTCTCGATCACGAGATGCTTGCCCGCGCGCGCCGCGGCGATCGCCTGCGCCGGATGGAGCGGATGCTCGGTGCAGATGTCCACCACGTCGATCGACCGGTCCGCCAGCATCGCGTCGTAGTCGTTGTAGACCTTAAGCGGGAGGCCGAAGCGTTTCTCGAGCTCCGCCGGATCGAGCTTGCGCCGCGAACAGACCGCCGTCACCCGCGCGCCCTTGACCGATTTGAACGTCTCCAGGTGCGCCCCGGCCACCCAGCCGAGCCCCACGATGCCGATCCTCAGCTCGCTCATCGGTTCCTCCTTCCGCCGACCCTTCGAGGCCAGCCTACCCCGCCTCCTCATCCTGTCAAGCGAAAGTATTTCGACGAAAAAAGTACGCCCGGGACCTCGTATTAATTTCAGATGAAAAATAACGGAGCGTCCTCTTCCCGCGCCCGCGCGGAGCTTCTCGGGGCCTTGCGGCCCGGCGGGCCCGTAACCCGCCAGGAACTGGCGCGGCGCACGGGCCTGAGCCTGGCCACGGTCTCGCGCCTGACGCGCGACCTCGTGCGCCGGCGCGTCCTGGCCGAGGTGCCTCTTCCGCCCTCGCCGGCGGGCCGGCCCGCCCAGGGCCTGGAGGTCCACCCCGACCGCGGAACCGTCCTCGGCGTCAGCCTGCTGGCGCCCCGCGCGCGCGTGATCGCGCTCGATCTCTGCGGCCGGCCGCTCCACGAGGTCGAGGTCCCCATGTCCTGGAATCTCGGCGTCGAAGGGGTCCTCGAGCCGCTCCGGAAGGCCCTCGAAGGACTTCGGCGGCGCCGCGCGGGGCCTCCCCTGGCGGGCGTGGGGGTCGCGGTGCCCGGCCAGTGGGACCGCGAGCGCGGCATCTCCCTGCAGTACCCCCGCATCCCGGAATGGAAGAACATCCCTCTGCGGCGGCTCCTGGAGGACTGGACGGGGGTTCCCGCCTCGATCATCGGATACGCCCCCGCGATCGCGCTGGCCGAGTACACCCCGCGCTCCGTCCCCGACGGGCGCGCCCACGGGGGACCCCGGAACCTTCTCGCCGTCGAGGTCGCCGAAAACATCGCCCTCGGGGTCGTGGCCAACGGGAGCGTCCTCGAAGGGGCTTCCGGAAACGCGGGCGAGCTCGGCCACATCACGATCGATCCGGAAGGTCCCGTGTGCTACTGCGGAAGCCGCGGGTGCCTGGAGACCCTGGCCACCTGCGCGGCGGCCGTGGAAGCCGCGCAGGACCTCTCCCGGGGCGTCCACTTCGGCGATTCCCGCCCGGCCACCTTCGAGAAGCTCGTCCGCGCCGCGCGCGAAGGCGATTCCTTCGCGGCGCGCCTCCTGGCCCGCGTGGCGAGGTTCCTGGGCGTGGGCCTGGCCGCGGCCGTGAATCTCTTCAACCCCGAGGTCCTCGTCCTCGGCGGCCGCTTCTTCGACGCGGGCGACCTCGTCCTCGATCCCCTGCGCGCCGCGCTCCGCGAATTCGCCTTGCCCAACTCCACGCGCCGGCTGTCGATCGAACCGTCCTCGCTCGGCCCTCGCGCGCCGGCCCTCGGGGCCGGCTTCGCCGCCGCCGGGGAGGCCATCCGCCGCCTGTAGCCGGGAGGATCCGCCCCATGATCGCCGCGCTGCTCGTGGTTCTGAGCGCCCCTCAGGACGCCCCGCCGCCCGGCGCCGCATGGTCCCACCGCGTCCCCCGAGCCCCCGCCGCCCGGCATTTTTACGCCGCCCCCGACGGGCGTCCCGACGCCGCCGGCACGCGCGCCGACCCATGGGACCTGGCCTCGGCCCTGGCCGGACGCCGGGCGCTGGCCCCCGGCGACGTCCTCTGGGTCCGCGGCGGCTCCTACCGCGGCCCCTTCGACGTGCTCCTGGCGGGGACGGAAGCGGCCCCCATCCACGTTCGCGCCGTCCCCGGCGAACGCGCCTCGATTCTCGACGGCGGTTTGCGCGTCTCCGCCCCGGCCGCCGGCGTCTGGATCTGGGATCTCGAGCTGGCGGGCACCCTGCCCCCGGAACGGCGCGTCAGCGCCCAGAAGGGCTCCCACCCCACGGACCTCCCGCTCTCCGACGGCTTGAGCGTCCGGTCGGGCCGCGGCCTCGTCTTCGTCAACCTTCTCATCCACGACAATCCCGGAAACGGAGTCGGCTGGTGGGCCCCGGCCGAAGGCGGCGAACTTCACGGCTGCGTCATCTACGGAAACGGCTGGCAGGGACCCGACCGCGGACACGGCCACGCGATCTACACCCAGAACCGCGAGCCGGTCAAGACCATCTCCGGCTGCATCCTGAGCGCCGGGTTCGACGGCGGCTACAGCCTCCATGCCTACGGCTCCTCCCGCGCGTGGGTCGATCACTACCTCGTCGAGGAGAACATCGCCGCGGAGCGCGGCCCCGTGCTCCTGGGCGGCGGCCGCCCCAGCCGCGGCCTGCGCGTGCGGCGCAACTTCCTCTTCCGAGTCCCCCTCCGCATCGGCTACTCGGCCCCGGAAAACGAGGACGTCGAAGTGCGCGACAATCTCATCGCCGGAGCCGACCTCTCCATCGTCCGTTTCAAAACCGTCGTCTCGGAAGGGAACGTCCGGGAACTTCCGGCGGCGCGGGCGTTCCTCATCCCCAACCGCTACGATCCCGCCCGCGCCCACGTGGCCGCCTTCAACGGCTCCCGCGCGGCGGGCGTCCCGCTCGAGGCGGGCGCGTCCCTCCCGCCGGGGACGCCCTTCCGCCTGCTGGACCCGCGCAACCTCCACGGACGCCCGGTCCTCGAAGGCCGCGCTCCCGACGGCCCCCTTTCCCTGCCGGTCCCCGGCGAGTTCGCCGCCTTCGTCCTCGTCAAGGAGATCGCCCCATGATCGCCGCGCTGCTCGTGGCCCTGACTCTTCAAGCCGAAGACGGCTCGCTCGAAGTCGGCTTCGGCACGGCCGACATCACGCCCCCCGTCGGGGCCGCCATCCCCGGAGGCTTCCGCCCCGTCGTCTCGAAGGGCGTGCGCGATCCGCTCCTGGCCGTCGCCTGCGTGGTCACCGACGGCCGCACCCCGGTGGCGATCGTGGGCCTCGACGCCCTTTTCGTGGACAAGGACACCGTCCGGGCCGCGCGGGAACGGATCGAAAAGGCCACGTCCATCCCGGCAACGCACGTCCTCGTAGCCGCCAGCCATACCCATTCCGGAGGGCCGCTCGTCTCCTGCTTCGGAACCGAACGCGACCCCGCGTACGCCGAGCGCGTCGCGCGCGAGATCGCTTCCGCGGTCGAAGCCGCCTGGAAAACCCGCGCGCCGGCCGAGATCGGGATCGGAACCGGCCGCGAGGAAACGATCTCGTTCAACCGCCGCTTTCTCATGCGCGACGGCCGCGAGATCACCCACCCCGGAAAGCCGGGCACTCCCCACCACGCCCGGATCGTCCGCCCCGCCGGCCCCATCGACCCCGACGTCGGCGTCCTCGCCGCGCGGCGCCCCGGAGGGGGCCTCGCGGGAATCGTCGTCAACTTCGCCTGCCACTGCACGGTCGTGGGAGGGTCGCTCTTCTCCGCCGACTACGTGGCGGGCCTCCGCCGCCATCTGCGCGCCCGTTACGGGCCGGACCTCCCCGTGGTTTTCCTCAACGGCGCTTCGGGCGACGTCACGCAGGTGGACAACCTCTCGCCGGGACGGGAATTCGGCCCCGAGCACGCCGACCTCATGGGCATGAAGCTGGCCGCCGAAGCGGCCCGCACGGTGGGCCGCCTGAGCTGGCGGAACACCGCGACGACCGCCGCGACGGTCGAGTCCGTCCCCGTGACGATCCGCGCCGACCCGGACCCGCAGGCGGAAGATCCGCCGTTCGGCCTGGGGAGCGGACCGGACGAGCTCTACGCCGAAGAGCGCCGAAAGGTCGCCGAGGAGCGCGCCCGGACGCCGATCCTCGCGGCCGAGGTGCAGGGACTGCGCGTAGGACCGCTCGGCATCGCCACGAACGGCGCGGAATACTTCTGCGAGTACGGCCTGAGGATCAAGCGCGCCTCGACGCACGAGTTCACGTGGGTCGTGAGCACCGCCAACGAGTACATCGGGTACGTCCCGACCGCCCAGGCGTTCGTGGCGGGAGGGTACGAGCCGCGCACGGCCCGCTCGAGCAAACTCGCCCCCGACGCCGGCCAGAAGCTTCTCGAGGGCGCCTTGAGGGCGCTCGGGCGGATTCGGTAGGATGAGATCTCCATGAACGTGCTCCTTGCGCTCGTCGCCGCGCTGGCGGCCCAGGACAAGGAAAGCCCGCCCTTCAGCCCCGAGGAGTCCGCGCGCCGCGCGCGCCTCGATCCGGGACTGCGCCTGGAGCTCGTGGCCGCGGAACCGGCGGTCGAAAGCCCCGTGGCCATGGCCTTCGACGAGCACGCCCGCCTGTACGTGGTCGAGATGCTCGACTATCCCGTGCCCGAGAAGGACAAGCCCCCGCAGGGCCGGATCAAACTCCTGGAGGATCGGGACCGAGACGGGCGCTACGAGACCGCGACCGTTTTCGCCGACGGCCTTCTCATGGCCAACGGGGTCCTTCCCTGGAAGGGCGGCGTCCTCGTCACCTGCGCGCCGCACATCCTTTACCTCAAGGATACGGACGGCGACGGGCGGGCCGACCGGCGCGAGCCGCTCTACGAGGGGTTCGCCGTGCAGAACCCGCAGCTGCGGGTGAGCTTTCCGACGCTCGGGCTCGACAACTGGATCTATGTGGCCAACGGGCAGCGGGGCGGAAAGATCCGGCCGGCGGACCGGCCGGACGCCGCGGCGGTGGACATCGGCGGGATGGACTTCCGTTTCGATCTCGTCCGCGCGACGCATGAGCCCGCGGCGGGGATGGGTCAGTTCGGACTCGCCTTCGACGACTGGGGGCGGCGGTTCGTCTGCACGAACCGCAACCATCTCATCCCGATCGTCATGGAGAACCGCTATTTCGCCCGCAATCCCCACATGCCGCCGCCCGCCCCCCGGACGGACAACCAGGGCGCCGGGGGCGCCGCGCGCGTCTACCCGATCCGCCCGCAGAAGACGCTCTCGGCGGCCCACGCGGGAACGTTCACGGCCGCCTGCGGCGTCTGGATCTACGGAGGCGATCTTCTGCCCGAGCCGTACCGCGGAGCCGCGTTCACCTGCGAGCCCACCGGAAATCTCGTCCACAGGGAGATCGTCTCCGCGCAGGGCGCCGGTTTCGAATCGCGCCCGGCCCGCGAGGGCTCGGAATTTCTCGCCTCGCTCGATCCCTGGTTCCGGCCCGTGTCGCTGGCGGAGGGGCCGGACGGGGCGCTTTACGTCGTGGACATGTACCGCGCGGAAGTGGAGCATCCGGAGTGGGTTCCCAAGGATCTTCAGTCCCGTTTCCAGTGGGACCATCCGCGCACGTACGGCCGGATCTGGAGGATCGTGCCCGAGGGCGCGGCGCGGCCGGCGGCGGCCCCGCGCGCGCCGGGGACGCTTTCGACGGCGGAGCAGGTCGAGCTTCTGGAGAGCCCCAACGCCTGGACGCGCCGGACGGCGCACCGTCTGCTTCTGGAGCGTCAGGATCGGGACGCGTGGGGGCCGCTGCGGAAGAAGGCCCTGTCTCCCGACCCGCGCGCGCGCGTTCATGCGGCCTGGCTTCTGGAGGGCCATCGGAGCCTGGATGTCGATCTGGTGCTTCGCTTTCTCGAGGACCCGCATCCCCGGGTGCGCGAAAACGCCCTGCGGCTGGCGGAGCGTTTCATGTCGTGGAGCGGGGCGGTGCGGGAGCGCGTGGCGGCGCGGGCGGAGGACCCGGACGCGCGGGTGCGTTTCCAGGCGGCGCTCTGCCTGGGATTCTGGGAGGCGGACGGCGCGCTCGGGCCGCTCGCCCGGATCGCGCGGGCCGCGCCGGACGATCCCTGGACGCGCCGGGCGGTGGCTTCGGCGGCGGCGGGGCGCGCGGGGGCGCTCCTCGAGCGCCTGATGCGGGGGACGGAGCACGGCGCGCTCCTT
>DATLZA010000044.1 GCA_035574235.1 Planctomycetota bacterium
GCTCCCGCCGATACGCCCCCAGAAGCGTCAGGAACTCTCCCACAAACGGCGCCAGGCCGGGCAGGCCGATCCCGGCCGCCGTGAAGAACAGCGCGGCGGTCCCCAGCCGGGGCACGGACGGCCAGAGCCCCCCCAGCCGGTCCAGGTCCCGCGTGCGCGTCCGCTCCTCGATCGCGCCGGCCAGCAGGAAAAGCGCCCCCGTCGCCAGCCCGTGTCCCACCATCTGCGCCACCGCCCCGCGCAGCCCCTCCTCGTTCCGCGAAAACACCCCCAGGAGGACGAATCCCATGTGGCTCACGCTCGTGTACGCCACCAGGCGCTTGAGGTCCGTCTGCGCGAACGCGAGGAACGCTCCGTAGAGAATCCCCACCGCCCCGAGCGCCCGCCCGAACGGCGCCAACGCCTCCGCCGCGCCGGGAAAAAGCGGAACGGCGAAGCGAAGAAGACCGTAGCCCCCCGTCTTCAGGAGCAGTCCCGCCAGAATCACGCTGCCCCCCGTGGGCGCCTCCGTGTGCGCGTCCGGAAGCCACGCGTGAAGCGGCACGGCGGGCAACTTCACCAGGAACGCCCCGAGAAACCCCGCCAGGAGCCACGCTTCCGCCCCCGCCCCCAGCGGCGTGCCGAGCAGGCTTCGATAGGAGAACGTCCGCTCCCCCGTCGCACGCTCGTGCAGGACCGAAAGCGCCAGGATCGCCAGCAGGAGAAACAGCCCTCCCGCCTGCGTGAAGACGAAAAATTTCAGCGACGCCGCCAGCCGCCGCTCGTGCCCCCAGATGCCGATCAGGAACGTCATCGGGACCAGCATCAGCTCCCAGAAGAGATAAAAAAGCAGAAGATCGAACGCGACGAAGACCCCCACCACCCCCGCCAGCGTCCAGAGCAGGTTGAAGTGAAAGAATCCCACCCGCTCCCGGATCTCCGTCCACGACGCCGCCACGGCGATCAGGCCCAGAAACAGCGTCAAGAACACCAGCGCCAGACTCAGCGAGTCCAGGCTCAGGCGGAGGCCCGCGCCGAAGCGGGGGATCCAGGGCCACGACGCCTCTTCCACCCCCGGCGCCGCCGCAGCCCACGCCGCCAGCGCCAGGTCCGCCGCGAGCGCCGCCACCGCGAGGCCCCGCGCCCATCCCGGTCGGCGCCCCGCCAGAAGCGCCCCGATCCCGCCCCCCAGGAGCACGACCACAAGCGCCGCCGGAATCATGCCGCCACCACGAGAATCGCCACGAGAAGAATCGCTCCGATCGCGATCGCCCCCGCGTACGTGCGGAGACGCCCGGTCTGCGTGCCGGCCAGCCCCCGATGCGCCCGCTTCGCCGCCCGCTCCAGGGCGCGCGGGATCTCGTCGGCCACGTCCTCGCGGGCGGCCCTCGCCAGCCGCTCCACCGGGCGCCCCACGAGAGCCCCGTACGCGGCGTCGAATCCCCATCCCTGAAGCGCCCCCTTCCGGATCGCCTCCGCCGCACGACTCCGGACGAGCGCCTCCCTCCAGGCCGGCCGGACTCCCCAGAGCGCCAGCGCCACGGACGCTCCCAGCAGCGGAACCCAGAGCGCCGCCGCTTCGAACAGAACCGGTACTTCAGGCCCCGACGGGGACGGAAGCGCCCGCCCGAGGAACGCCAGGGCGGGCCCCTCCAGAAGACCCGCCCCGACCGTGAGAATCGCCAGCGCCGCGATCGGAGGCCGCAGGATCGCCGGCGGACGCTCCGCGGGCACCCTTCGTTCGGGCCCGAAAAAGACGAGAAACACCAGGCGGAAGGCGTAAACCGCCGTCAGCGCGGAGCCCGCCAGAAGGACGCACGCCAGCCCCGGGCCGCCCCGGGACGAGGCCCACACGCCGGAAAGGACGGCTTCCTTGCTCCAGAAGCCCACCGTCGCGAAGGGCAGCCCCGCCAGCCCCACCGCGCCGATCGCGAAGGCGATCCCCGTTCCGGGCATCCGCCGCGCCGGCCCGCCCAGGCGGAACACGTTCTGCTCGTGCCGGGCCGCGAGAATGATCGCTCCCCCCGAAAGGAAGAGAAGCGCCTTGAAAAACGCGTGCGCCGCGAAATGGAAGATCGCCGCCGCCGCGGCGCCGGCTCCCAGCGCGGCGAACATGAGGCCGATCTGGCTCATCGTGGAGTACGCGAGCGCCCTCTTGAGATCCCTCTGCGCCAGCGCCGATCCGCCGCCCAGAAGGAACGTCGCCGTCCCGATCGCGGCCACGACCGCCTGGACGGACGGCGCCGCCGCCAGAATCCCCGAGGTTCGCGCCAGGAGGTAAACCCCCGCGGCCACCATCGTCGCGGCGTGGAGAAGCGCGCTTACGGGCGTGGGGCCCGCCATGGCGTCGGGCAACCACGTCTGGAGCGGCACTTGGGCCGACTTGGCCGCCGCGCCCGTCACCAGAAGGGCCGCCGCCAGGACCGCGGGCCCGGTATCGGGCACCCACGCCGCCGGAGCGCGCGCGACGGCCGAGACCTCGAGCGTGCCGAGCGACGTCGCCAGGTGGAGGAGGCCCACCGCCAGAGCCGCGTCCCCGAGACGGGTCATGACGAACGCCTTCCGCGCCGCCCGGACATTGGCCGGCTCCGCGAACCAGAATCCGATCAGGAGATAGCTCGCCAGGCCCACGCCTTCCCAGCCCAGATAGAGGAGCGCGAGGTCGTCCGCCAGCACGAGGACGAGCATCGCGCCCACGAAGAAATTCATCAGAGAGAAGAATCGCCGGTACCCCTCCTCGCCCGCCATGTAGCCCACCGAATAGAGGTGGATCAGGAACCCGACCGAGGCCACGACCGCCGCCGCCGTCGCCGAGAGCGCGTCCAGGCGGAACGCCAGGCGCGCGGTGAAGTCGGGCGCGGCCATCCAGGATCCGAGAACGACGCGCCGCTCGACCCCCGAGGCGGCCTCCCCGGCGAGCGCCAGCGCCAGGAGCGCCGCCAGCCCCGCGGCCCCCACGGCGGTGGCGGCGGCCGCGCGCTCGGACAGCCGGCGTCCTCCGAGCGCGATCGCCAGCGTCCCCGCCCACGGGAGGACGGGAAGGAGCGCCAGGCCCGCATCCGCACACGTCATCGTCATCCCCGCATCTGGCTGGCCGCGTCGGCGTCGAGCGTCCGGAACTCCCGGTAGAGCCGAAGGACAAGGGCCAGCGCCACGGAAAGCTCCGCGCCCGCCACGGCCAGGATGAGGAGGAACATCGCCTGCCCCTCCGGCCGCCCCCACCGGGCTCCCGCCGCCACGAAAGCCAGGCCCGCCGCGTTGAGCATCACCTCCACCGCCACGAGCGCGAAGAGGATGTTCCTCCGCGCCACGAGCCCCGCCATCCCGGCCGCCAGGAGGATCCCCGCCAGGGCGAAGACCGCTTCCACGCCCGCGCGCGTCACGCCGCCTCCTTCCGCTCCCCCGGCCGGCCGAGGTGAAGGGCCGCCACGAGCGCCGCCAGGAGCAGGAAGGACGCCAGCTCCACCGCCAGAACGTACGGCCCGAAAAGCGCCGCCCCCGTCCCGGCGGCGCTCACGGGGCGCAGCGCCTCCTCCCGCGCCGGGGCCCCGCGCGTCACGACGAAGAGCGTTTCCCCCAGAAGCAGCGCCGCGAGCGCCGAGGGTCCCTTCCAGACGGCGGGCCGCCGGCGCTCGGGATCCTCGGCCTCGGGCCGTTCGGGAAACATCATGACGACGAAGAGGAAGAGCACCAGGATCGCGCCGGCGTAGAGGATGATCTCGAGCGCCCCGACGAGCGGCGCGCCCACGAGGAAGAAGACCGTCGCGGTCGCCAGAAGAGAGACGAGGAAGTAGAGGAGTCCCTGGACCGGATGGCGCCGGGTCAGGGCCAGCAGCGTCGAGCCCGCCGCCGTCGCCGCCGCCGCGAAGAAAGGCACGTCCATGGGGCGCCCCGCGCGTCCTTACGGAAGGAGGGTGCGGACGTCCACGGGCGGGTCGTCCTGTTCCCCTTCTCCCTTGTCCTTGCCGCCGATGGCCACCCCGGCCACGCGGTAGAAGTTGTATCCCGGGTATTTCCCGGGCCCCCGGATGAGGAGGTCCTCCTTCTCGTAGACCAGGTACTCGCGGCGATACTCGCTCATCTCGAAGTCGGGAGTGAGCTGGATCGCGTACGTGGGACAGGCTTCCTCGCAGTATCCGCAAAAGATGCAGCGCGAGAAGTTGATCCGGAAAAACGCGGGGTAACGCCGCCCGGTCGCGTCCTCCGCGGCCTGGAGCGCGATGCAGTCCACGGGGCAGGCGACCGCGCACAGGTAGCAGGCCACGCAACGCTCGCCGCCGTCCGGGTCGCGGGTGAGGACGATCCGCCCCTTCCAGCGCGGCGCCCGGGCGCGCCGGACGTCAGGATAGGGGATCGTCGCCCGGCGCCGGAAGGCGTGACGGAAGACCAGGACGATCGTGCGCAGCAGGCTCCACATCGACGGTTCCCCGCGGAAGAGAAGACCCGCGCGGCGCGCGTTCGTCACGCGCGCGCCGCCCGCCAGAGCGCCGCCCCCGCCAGGTTTAGAAGCGCCAGCGGCAACATCGCCGTCCAGCCGAACCGCAAAAGCTGGTCGTACCGCGGCCGCGGCAGCGCCGCGCGCACCAGGATGAAGAGCGCCAGGAGCGGCGCCAGCTTGATGAAAAACCACGCCGCCGGAGGCAGCAGCGGACCGCGCCAGCCCCCCAGAAAGCACGTCACCGCCACCGACGCGATCGTTGCCATCCCCACATACTCTCCCACGAAGAAGAGCGCGAACTTGAAGCCCGAGTACTCCGCGTGAAAGCCCGCCACCAGTTCGCTTTCCGCTTCCGGAAGGTCCAGCGGCGAACGGCGCGTCTCCGCGATTCCGGCCACGAGGAAAACGAGAAACCCGGGAAGCTGCGGAAGAACGAACCATCCGTCCTTCTGCGCCTCCACGATGTCGCTCATCCGGAAGGAACCCGCCAGCGCCGCCACGCCCAGAAGCGAAAGCCCCATGAAAACCTCGTAGCTCAGAACCTGAGCCCCCACCCGCAGGCTTCCCAGCAGCGCATACTTGCTGCGCGACGCCCATCCCCCCAGCAGCACGCCGTAGACCCCCAGCGCGGAGGCGCCCAGAAAGAAGAGAAGTCCCACGTCCAGATCCGCCACCCCCCAGCCGGGCGCGAAAGGGATCACCGCCAGCGCCGCGAGCGCCGCCACCGCCGTCAGCGCGGGCGCCAGAACGAAAAGCGTCCGGTCCGCGAACGGCGGAACCCAGTCCTCCTTCGCCAGGAGCTTGATCAGGTCGGCCGCGACCTGCAGGAGCCCGAACGGCCCGACGCGATTGGGCCCCAGCCGATCCTGCCACAGCGCCAGAAGCCGCCGCTCCAGCCAGATCATGCCGCCCGCCAGGCTCAGCGCGCCGCCCAGCACCGCCGCCGTCTCCATCAGAATCCTGGGAATCCCGCTCATGCCGGCCCCCGGATCGCCCCCCACGCGGGAAGCTCCACCCCCGGCATCCCCGGAAAGCCCGCCGGGAATCCCGCCACGCCCTCCGGCCACTCCGGCCGAACCTCCAGCGGAAGCCTTCCGGCGAACCCCGGCAGGCGGACCTCGACCGCCGTTCCCGAAACCGCCCTCAATCGCTCCGCATCCGCAGCCCCCAGGACGATCGCCGCCCGCGGAATCCGCTCGCGCACCGCGGGCCCCCGGGCGCTCAGCTCCTCGCTCCCGAAGACATGCGCCACCGGCACGAAGAACCATTTCCCCTCGCTCCGGCGAAACGGCGGTCCCCCGTCGAGCCTCCACGGCGCGCCCCCCGGAGGCCCCGGCTCGAGAAGCCGAACTCCGGGGTCCCCGCCCGCGAGCGGTCCGTCCGCCTCGCTCTGGAACTTGTGGATCGCCTGCTCGGAGTTCCACCCCGGCGCCCAGACGTACGCGAGCAGCGGCGGCGGCGGAGGCCCGCCGTATCCTTCCATCGAGAACGCCAGCGGGGCGTCCGGATCGTCCGGCGGCCTCGGTTCGTGAACCGTCCGGTGCGCCGCGATCGCCGTCCGGCCGCTGGCGCGCGGCGGCTGCCGGGGAATCTTCTGATCGAGAATCCGAAACCAGGCCGGCGGCGCGCATTCGGTCACGCGCGCAAGCTCCGGAACCGCCGCCGCCAAAGCCGCCGTCACGTCGTCCAGCCGCTCCCAGCCCGACATCGCCTCCCGCCCGGCCGCCCGCGCGAGGTCCCGCAGCCACCGCCAGCTCTCCTGGACGTCCCCCTCGGGGACGAGCGCCTGGAAAAACCGCTGGGCGCGGCCCTCGGAGGAAACGAGCGTCCCGTCCCCCTCCGCGAACGTCGCCGCCGGAAGCGCCACGTCCGCCCGTTCCGTCGTGGGCGTCACAAGCGCGTCCAGCGCCACGACGAGCCCGGCCCGGCCGAAAAGCTCGTCCACCGCGTCCGCCGGCAC
>DATLZA010000045.1 GCA_035574235.1 Planctomycetota bacterium
GGGATGGGCCGGATCGGTGGCGGCGCTGGGGCTGCTGTTGGGGGCGGCGCAGGAGAAGTCTTCTGCGCCGGCCGGAGGCCGCGTCGAAGGGACGGACTCGGCGGTCTCCCGCGCGGTCGGGTTTCTCGTAAGCCTTCAGGACCGCGAGGGGGCGATCGCCGACCGGGGGCACAATCAGACGGCGATGACGGCGTTGGCGGTCCTGGCGATGGCCGCGGTGGGGCATCAGCCCACGGACGAGACGCGGGAAGGGACGGCGATGCGGCGGGCGCTCGAATTCGTCCTGCGGCCGGACCGCCAGGATCCGCAGGGTTACTTCGGCGCGCGCGACGGGTCGCGGATGTACGGTCACGGGATCGTGACGCTCATGCTGGCGGAGATGCTCGGGATGGGCGTGGACGCGCAGCAGGATCAGGCGCTGCGGGAGCGGGTGCGCCGCGCGGTGGAGCTGATCCTGCGCGCGCAGGCGATCCGCAAGGACGCGCGCAACGCCGGCGGCTGGCGGTACAATCCGGATTCGCCGGATTCGGACCTTTCGGTGACGGTCTGGCAGGTGATGGCGCTGCGCTCGGCGCGGAACGCGGGGCTCGAGATTCCCAAGGAGGCGATCGACCAGGCGGTGGGATATTTGCGCCGGTGCTACTACTCCAAGCGCGATCCTCAGGGGCGTCCGCTCAATCCCAAGAGCGCCTTCGCCTACGAGCCCAATCGCGCCCCGGAGTACGCGATGGCGGCCGCGGGTCTTTTGGCGATGCAGGTCTGCGGGGAGTACGAAGGGCCCGAGGTGGCCGGGGCGGCCGACTGGCTCAAGGAGCGCCCTCTGGACGTCGGGGGCGAATGGTTCTTCTATGGGACGTATTACTACGCCCAGGGGATGTATCAGCGGGGGGGCGAGTACGCCGTCCACGCGCGCAAGGCCGTGGAGGAAGCGCTTCTGCCGAACCAGGATCCCGACGGCGCCTGGCGCGGGCGGCACGGGCAGGAACGGGATGCCGGGCGGGTGTACGCGACGAGCCTGGCGGTTCTCTCGCTGGCGGTGAAGTATCACTACCTGCCGATCTATCAGCGCTGATCGGCGGACCGCCCCGGTTTGGCTTGATTTCGCCCGGCGGGGCGTCTAAACTTCGGCTTATTCCGGCTGGCCCCCCTCGTCTAGTGGCCTAGGACAGGGCCCTCTCAAGGCTCAAACACGGGTTCGAATCCCGTGGGGGGCGCCACCCCTAAGGAAGAATTTCCGCCGTCGCCGCCGTAGACGGCGATCCGAATTTTCTCCCGCGCCCGTCCACTTCGACCGATGCGACGTAGTTTCGCACGAAGCGTTTCCGCTCGTCGGACGAGCCCAATGCGCGCTGGCGTCTGCGGCTGGACGCCACGGCCGACGAGATTGTGGTGGCTATGAGGGCCTGATGATCCCGCAGCGCGAGATCTCTAAGAGGGCGGAGGCTGACCGCGTCGCCGAGCGCACAGTCGAGAAGGACTAGGCGAACCACTGGACGATTTGGGGCCTGGCGAGCACGCCGCTGCAACGCCGGTTCGCCTTCAAGCGAGGCACGGCGCTACGCGTCTGCTGCTTCATGGGCTATCGCTATTCAGGGGGACATTGACCTCGCGGCGCTGGACACGGTGACGAGGGACGGAACATTCCAGGCGTTCGCCCAAGCCGCCGAGTGGTTGCGGCGCGAGGGCGCTATCCAGATCGGCGTGATCGCCGAGACCTTCGACCAGCGCATGGACGGATTCAGCTTCGAGGTGAGCTACACGCGGCCGCTCGGGGCGATGGCGGGGCGCCGGTCGATCAAGATAGAGGTCAGCACGAGCGAAGGGGTGCTCTTCCACGTCCAGGAGCAGCGCGCCAACAAGCACTGCTCGGATCTGCCGAAGAAGCCGGAGATCTGCTGCTAAGCGCTCGACGAGATCGTCTGCGAGAAGTTCCGGAGCCTCCTCAACCCGGTCCGCCGCGAACCGCGCGACGTCTTCGAGCTCTGGTACCTCTTCGACCGCGGCGGCGCCGACGTCGAGCGAATCCGCTCGGAATTCCGCGCCAAGGCCGAGTTCAAGAAGCTCGATCCGGCCGCGCTTGTCGAGACGATAACGAGGAAGGAGAAGGCCCTCGCCGCGCTCTGGGGGAAGCGGCTCTCGCACCAGATCGCGACGCTGCCCCGTTTCGACGCCGCTTCCAAACGCCTCGCGCGGGAGGCGAAGAGGCTCGCCGATTCTTGATCGTCTCCTCTGCAAGCGTATGATATAGCACTTGATAGGTCCGCTTGCATGACTCGCGGCGCCGGCCGTCGGAGGAGAGCGGTGAAAGGGCGTCGGAACGACATGGCGAGTCTCGTGCATGAACTTCGCCGGCGGCTCGATCTCACCCAGGAGAAGTTCGCGGCGAAGCTCGGCGTCGCGTTTCCAACCATCAACCGGTGGGAGAACGGTCTGACCGTCCCCTCGCCGCTGGCCAAACAGCGCATCGAGGACTTGTTGCGGAGCATCGGCAACGACGGTGCTGATCTGCTGGCAGACTACTTCTCGAAAGAACGATGAACAACTTCAGCGACAAGGTGAGCTTCATCTGGTCGGTGGCCGACCTCCTGCGCGGCCCATACCGCCCCAACCAGTACAAGGACGTGATGCTGCCGATGACCGTCCTGCGGCGTCTCGACTGCGTTCTCGAGCCGACGAAGGAGAAGGTCCACGAGAGGCACAAGAGCCTCGAGGGCGGGAAAGTCAAGAACGTCGAGCCGATCCTGTGCCGCGTGACCGGCGTGCCGTTCTACAATACGAGCCGCTACACGTTCGAGAAGCTCAAGGGCGATCCGAACCACATCGCGGCGAACCTCACGAACTACATCAAGGGCTTCTCCAGCCGCGCGCGGGAGATTATCGAGCACTTCGGATTCGAGGAGCACATCGCCAGGCTGGACAAGGCCGACCGGCTCTTCCTCCTCGTTTCGAAGTTCTGCGAGATCGACCTCCACCCCGAGAGGGTCTCGAACCTCGAGATGGGCTACATCTTCGAGGAGCTCATCCGGAAGTTCAACGAGGCGTCCAACGAGGAGGCGGGCGACCACTTCACCCCGCGCGAAGTCATCCGCCTGATGGTGAATCTCCTATTCCTGCCCGACACCGACATCCTCACCACGAAGGGCATCGTCAAGACGCTCTATGACCCTGCGTGCGGCACGGGCGGCATGCTCTCCGTGTCCGAAGAGTACGTTCGTGAGCTCAACCCGGACGCGCGCTTGGAGGTCTTCGGCCAGGACTACAACCCGCAAGCGTACGCGATCTGCGGGTCCGACATGATGATCAAGGGCCAGAACATCGACAACATCCGCTTCGGCGACAGCTTCACGGAGGACCACTTCGCCGGGAAGAAGTTCGATTACATGCTGGCCAATCCGCCTTTCGGCGTGAAGTGGGAGGCCGAGGAGAAGTTCATCGTGAAGGAGCACGAGGAGCAGGGATTCGGCGGCCGGTTCGGCGCCGGGCTCCCTCGCATCAACGACGGCTCGTTCCTCTTCCTCCAGCACATGATCAGCAAGATGAAGGACCCCAAGGAGGGCGGCACCCGCCTCGCGATCGTCTTCAACGGTTCGCCTCTCTTCACGGGGTCCGCGGGGTCGGGCGAAAGCGAGATCCGGCGGTGGATCATCGAGAACGACTGGCTCGAGGGGATCGTGGCCCTCCCCGACCAGCTCTTCTACAACACGGGGATCTTCACGTATCTCTGGATCGTGACCAATCGGAAGGAGAAGCATCGTCGGGGCAAGATCCAGCTCGTCGACGCGACCGGCTTCTTCAAGAAGATGCGCAAGAGCCTGGGAAACAAGCGCAACGAGATTTGCGATCCGCAGCGCGACGAGATCACGCGCCTCTACGGCGATTTCAAGGAGGGCGAGCACGTCCGCATTTTCGAGAACAAGGACTTCGGCTACCGGCGCATTACGGTGGAGCGCCCCCTGCGCCTCAACTTCGCGGTCACGGAGGATCGGCTCGCGCGCCTTCGCGAGGCCGGGCCATTTCGCGCCCTTGCGGAGAGTCGCAAGCGCAAGGACACGAAAGCCGCGGCCGTGGAAGAGGAGGAGGGCAGGAAGGCGCAGGTCGCCATACTGAATGCGCTTCGGGGCCTCGCGTCCGAGGGCACGTTCAAGAACCGCGCTGCGTTCGGGAAGGTGGTCGAAGATCGACTCAAGGAGGCCGGTGTGAAGTGCACCGCGCCGGTGTACAAGGCCATCCTGGAGTCGCTTGCGGAGCGCGACGAAACGGCCGACGTGTGCACCGATGCGGAGGGCCATCCGGAACCCGATCCGGAGCTCCGCGACTACGAAAACGTCCCGCTCAAGGAGGACATCGGCGCGTACATGGCCCGCGAGGTCTTGCCGCACGTGCCTGATGCTTGGGTCGACGAATCGAAAACCAAGGTCGGCTACGAGATCAACATGAATCGGTACTTCTACAAGTACGTGCCCCCTCGTCCGCTTGCCGAGATCGAGGCCGATCTCAAGCGGATCGAGAAGGAGATCGCGGATCAGCTTTCGGAGGTCACCGGGTGAATCCGTCCGCGGGTGTAAACCCGAGGCCCTCGGGCGTGGTATGGCTTGGTGGTGTACCGCGGCACTGGACGGCCAAGCGGCTCAAGTACTGCGTAACCCTTTGCAAAGAGAAAGCCAGCGGTCACGGAAGCGAACTGCCCTACATAGGGCTTGAGCACATCGAGTCCTGGACGGGAAGGCGAATTGCCGGCACTGAGAAGATAGAGACCGACGGCGAAGTCATCCAGTTCAAGTCCGGGGACGTCCTCTTTGGGAAGCTCCGCCCATACCTGGCAAAGGCGTATCGCGCCAATGAAGAAGGTGTCTGCACCGGCGAACTGCTTGACCTACGACCGCGCGAGGTCCACAGGGACTTTCTCTTCTACTACCTGCTCTCCCGGGATTTCATCTCGGTGGTCGACTCATCGACGTACGGTGCGAAGATGCCGAGGGCCAGTTGGGACTTCATCGGTAGCCTCCCGCTTCTCCTTCCGCCGAGTGATGAACAACGCGCCATCGCCGCCTTCCTCGACCGCGAGACCGCGCGGATCGACGCGCTGATCGCCAAGAAACAGCGGCAGATAGAGCTCCTCCAGGAGAAGCGCGCGGCGCTCGTCACGCAGGCCGTCACCAAGGGCCTCAATCCGAAGGCTCCGATGAAGGACTCGGGGATTGAGTGGCTTGGCGACGTTCCAAAGCACTGGCATCCGCGAAAGCTGGGATATGTCGCGCAAATGATCGGCGGGTGCACCCCCAGCAAGGCCAACGAGGAATACTGGTCCGGGTCTATCCCCTGGGTCTCGCCGAAGGACATGAAGCGCCGCCTCATCGCTGACTCCGAGGATCACATCTCCGAAGCAGCGATTCGGGAGACATCCCTCCGGCTAATTGATCCGCCCGTCGTCCTGATCGTGGTGCGCGGGATGATCTTGGCGCACACATTCCCGATCGCTCTCACGACAACGCCGGTGACGGTGAACCAGGACATGAAGGCCTTGCGACCCAACGCCGGCCTCTCTGCGCAGTACCTCGCTTACTTGCTGGAAGGCATCAGCAACGTAATGCTGTCCCACGTCGAGGACTCCGCGCATGGGACCAAGTGCTTGAGGACAGAGCTCTGGAAGAACATAACTGTTTTCATGCCCGAACCGTCGGAACAGGGCGAGGTTTGCACGACTCTTGACGAGTACAGCAGGAGTACCGAACAACTTGTCGAGAAGGTACGCAGGAGCATTGAGGGGCTTCAAGAGTATCGCACGGCTGTTATCACGGCGGCCGTGACCGGCAAGATCGACGTCCGGGAGGGGGCGGCATGACCCGAGTCGCCGTCCAGCCGAAGATGATCCGATGGGCGCGCGAGCGCGCGGACCTGACCGTCGAGGATCTCTCCAAGAAGTTCCCGAAGCTCGCCGCCTGGGAGCGCGGCGAAGCGCAGCCGACGTTCAAGCAGATCGAGGCCTTTTCGAAAGCGACGTACGTTCCCTTCGGCTATCTTTTCCTCCCTGAACCGCCGGAGGAACCGCTTCCGATCCCGGACTTCCGGACGGTGTCCGGAAAGGGAGTCAGGCGCCCGAGCCCCGACCTGCTCGACACCATCTATGCGATGCAGCGGCGCCAGTCCTGGCTCCGGGAAACGCTCGTCGAAACAGAGGCGGAACCGTTGGAATTCGTGGGAAGCGCTCGTCTCGCCGACGATCCCGAAGCCATCGGGCGCGAGATGCGGCGAATCGTGGGCTTGGACGACGGCTGGGCCGCCGAGGTCCGTACGTGGCACGAAGCCGTCAGCGAGCTGCGCCGGGCCATGGAGCGGCTTGGGGTCATGGCCGTGATCAACGGCGTGGTCGGCAACAACACCCATCGACCGCTGAACGTGGGGGAGTTCCGCGGCTTCGCGCTCAGCGACTCCCATGCGCCGCTCGTTTTTGTCAACGGGGCGGATGCGAAATCGGCCCAGATGTTCACGCTCGCCCATGAACTGGCCCACCTCTGGGTTGGGAAAGAAGGCCTCTCGGGCTTCAAGGGTCTCTTCCCCGGGGGCACCGACGTGGAGGACTGGTGCAACCGGGCCGCGGCGGAATTTCTTGTCCCCGAGCGGGATCTCCGGGCGCGCTGGTCCAGCGTCAAGCGCGCGGCGAGCCCCTTCGAGGTCCTCGCCCGGGAGTTCAAGGTCAGCCCCATTGTCGCCGCTCGACGGGCGCTCGACCTGCGCCTGATCGGCCGTGATGCGTTTTTCGACTTCTACGACTCCTACGTGACCCGGGAGCGCAAACGCGCCGGAGAGTCGGGCGGGGGCGACTTCTACAACAACCAGAACACGCGCGTCGGGGAGCGCTTCGCCCGGCACGTGTTCCGCGCGGCCCTGGAGGGGCGTATCGGCTTCAAGGAGGCGTACGAGCTGACAGGATTGCACGGCGGCGCGTTCCAGGAGTATGCGCGGCGTCTGGGGTTCAATCTCCCATGACGCCCGATCGGCGCTACATCGTGGACTCGAACGTTTTCATCACCGCCAAGAACCTGTACTACGCCTTCGACATCTGCCCGGGGTTCTGGAAAGGCATCATCCGTCACCATCAGCAGGGACGCGTTCACAGCGTCGATCGCGTCCGGACCGAACTGCTCGCGGGTCGGGAAACCGAGGACCTTGTGAAGTGGGTGAAGAACGATCTGCCGGCCGGCTTCTTCCTCGACACCAACAGCGGCGATGTGTCCTCCCTCTACGGGCGCATCATGCTTTGGGTCCAGAGAAACCCTCAGTTCTTCGACAACGCCAAGGCTCAGTTCGCTGCCGGGGCGGACGGTTGGCTTGTGGCATTCGCCAAAGTACATGGCGCCATCGTCGTCACGACCGAGCAACCGAGCCCCGACGCGAAAAGCCGCGTTCCCCTTCCCAACGTCTGCGAGGAGTTCGGCGTGACCTATACGAACACCTTTTCCATGCTCCGGGAGTTGAACGTCCAGCTTGTTCTCGGAGGGGCGAACTGATGCCGGGTCGCCACACGGAGAAGGCGTTCGAGACCGCCATCGAGGAGCACCTGCTCGACGCGGGCGGCTACGTAAAAGGCGACCGCGACGCCTTCGACCGGGAACGCTGCATCGACGCCAGGACGTTCCTGGCCTTCGTCCAGGAGACCCAGCCGAAGGAGTGGGAGTACCTCAAGAGCCTCCAGAAGGACAAGGCCGAAGCGACCCTGCTCGACGACCTCGTCCGCTCGCTCAATTCGGAGCACGAGGGTTGCCTCTCGGTCCTCCGCCACGGCTTCAAGTGCTTCGGCAAGCTCTTCCACGCCGCCTACTTCGCCCCCGCGAGCGGCATGAATCCCGAAACGCAGAAGCTGTACGCGGCGAACCGCCTCACCGTCACGCGGCAGCTCCGCTACTCGGAGCGCCACGCGAACACCCTCGACGTGACGATCGCGCTCAACGGGATTCCGGTTGCCACGGCGGAGCTCAAGAACCCGATGACCGGCCAGACGTGGCGCGATGCCGCGCGGCAGTACAAGCAAGACCGCGACCCGGCGGACCTGATCTTCCAGTTCAAGAAGCGCACCCTCGTCCATTTCGCGGTAGATCCGGACGAGGTCCATATGACCACCCGTCTCGCGGGTGGCAACACGCACTTCCTCCCGTTCAACCGCGGACGCGCGGGCGGGGCGGGCAACCCCGACAACCCGCGCGGCTGGAAGACCACCTACCTATGGGAAGAGGTCCTCGAGCGGCACAGTTTCCTCGATATCCTCGCCCGCTTCATCCATCTCCAAGTCGAGGAGAAGAACATCGGAGGGAAGAAGGTGAAGCGGGAGGGCATGATCTTCCCGCGGTACCACCAGCTCGATTGCGTGCGGAGGCTGGTGTCCGACGCTCGAGTGCGAGGCGCCGGCACCAACTATCTCATCGAACATTCGGCAGGCAGCGGCAAAAGCAACTCGATCGCCTGGCTCGCGCACCGGCTCGCGAGCCTCTACGACGACAAGGACCAGAAGGTCTTCGATTCGGTGATCGTCGTGACCGATCGCGTCGTCCTCGATCAGCAACTCCAGAACACGATCTATCAGTTCGAGCACAAGCAGGGCGTCGTCCAGAAGATCGACATGGATTCCGCACAGCTGGCCCAGGCGCTGGCGGCGGGCGTCCCCATCGTGATCACGACGCTTCAGAAGTTCCCGTTCGTCACGGAGAAGATCGGGGACCTGCCGAAGCGCCGCTACGCCGTCATCATCGACGAGGCCCACAGCTCGCAAGGCGGCGAAACCGCCACCGAGCTCAAGGGAGTGCTGGGCGGGGCGGCCATCAAGGAGGAGGTGCGGAAGAAGGCCGAGGAGGAGGGACTTCTCGACCACGAGGAGGAGATCCTCCGCGCGATGGCGAAGCGCGGGAGACAGCCCAACATCAGCTTCTTCGCGTTCACCGCCACCCCGAAGTACAAGACGATGGAGGTGTTCGGGCAGCCCGGGCCCGATGGAAAACCCTGTCCCTTCCACCTCTACAGCATGCGGCAGGCCATCGAGGAGGGGTTCATCCTCGACGTCCTGCGCAACTACACGACCTACAAGACCTACTACCGGCTCATCAAGGCGATCGAGGACGACCCGAAAGTCGACAAGCGCAAGGCCGCCCGGGCGCTCGCGCGATTCATGAGCCTCCATCCCCACAACATCGCGCAGAAAACCGAGGTCATGGTGGAGCACTTCCGCCTGTTCACCATGCACAAGATCGGCGGCAAGGCCAAGGCGATGGTCGTGACGTCGAGCCGCCTCCACGCCGTGCGCTACAAGCAGGCCTTCGAGAAGTACATTGCCGAGAAGCGCTACCAGGGGATCAAGGTCCTGGTCGCCTTTTCCGGGACGGTCATCGATCCCGACGTTCCGGGGCTCGAGTACACCGAGGTCGGGATGAACAAGGGCATCCGGGAGAAGGAGCTCCCCGAGCGCTTCGCGACGGACGAGTATCAGGTGCTCCTGGTGGCCGAGAAGTACCAGACCGGGTTCGACCAGCCGCTCCTTCACACGATGTACGTCGACAAGCGACTGGCGGGTGTGCAGGCGGTGCAGACGCTCTCGCGCCTGAACCGCACGCATCCGGGCAAGGAGGACACCTTCGTCCTCGATTTCGTAAACGACACTCAGGAGATCCTCGCGGCCTTCCAGCCGTACTACGAGCAGACCTTCGTGGGCGAGCAGGCCGATCCAAAGCAGCTCTACGAGCTCCAGGCGAAGCTCGACGGACAGCAGGTCTACCACAAGGCCGAGGTCGAGGAATTCTCGAAGGTGTTCTACAAGCCCACGCGGAGCCCTTCGCCGGGCGACCATGCGCGCATGAACGCGTGCATCGATCCGGCCGTGACCCGTTACAGGCAGCTCGACGAACAGGCGCGCGAGGAGTTCCGCAAGACGCTCGTGGCGTACCGAAACCTCTACGCCTTCCTGTCGCAGGTGATCCCCTTCCAGGACTCGGACCTGGAGAAGCTCTATTCCTTCATCCGGTTTCTGATTGCCAAATTGCCGAAGGGCGACCGCGGGCCGATCTACGACTTCGACGACGACGTCACGCTCAAGTACTACCGGCTCCAGAAGATCGGGGAGGGAGCCATCCAGCTGGAGGCCGGCAAGGGCGGCGCCGTCTCGGCGCCGACGGAGGTGGGAACGGGGGCCGTGCGAGGCGAGCAGATCGAGCTGTCGAAGCTCATCGACATCCTGAACGAGCGATTCGGCACCGACTTCAAGCCGGCCGACCAGCTCTTCCTTGACTCCATCCGGGAGGACGCCGTGGCCAAGGCGGACATCCGGCAGGCCGCGCTTGCGAACACGATGGAGAACTTCGGGTACGTCTTCCTCAAGGCGCTGGAAGGACTCTTCATCGATCGCATGGAGCAGAACGAGGAGATCACGGCCCGCTACATGAACGACAAACAGTTTCAGGACGTCGTCTGCCGGCATCTGCTCAAGGAGGTATACGAGCAGATTCGGTCGCAGGAGCCTCTCTTCACCGCGGATGAGCCCTTCCGTCGGGTTACTCCGCGCGAGGACGAGAAGTATCGCACGTGTGTGCCGCTTTTGACCCTGAAGGCCGCCGCCGGGATATTCGGCGACGCGCAGGCGGTTGAGCCTGATGGCTGGGCGGAGTTCAAGACGGCCCGGCGACTGCGTCCCGGCATGTTCGTCGCGCAGGTGATCGGCCGCTCGATGGAGCCCCGGATTCCGAACGGATCGTGGTGTTTGTTTCAGGGGCCCGTGGAGGGAAGCCGGCAAGGGCGCATCGTGCTCGTCCAGCACCGGGATATCCGCGATCCGGAAACGGGAGGGAGCTACACCGTCAAGCGGTATCGCAGCGAGAAGGAGGGCGACGGCACCGGCGGCTGGAGGCATGCCGAGATCCGCCTGCTGCCGGAAAATCCGGAGTTTGCTCCTCTGATCCTCAAGGACGTCCGCGATGATGAAATGCGCGTCATTGCGGAGTTCGTGGAAGTCATCAAGGGGGCGCCATGACTCGTCCGGCGAACAACAACGGCTGTCAGGCGCTTGACCGGACGCTCTTGGAGGCAAGGGCGGCGTCCCCCTACAGCGCAGTTCCCCGGCCTTTCCTTCGCTGGGCAGGGTCCAAGCGCTGGCTTGCGCGCCAGATCATCCCCTTCCTTCCGGCCAAGTTCAGGCGATACCACGAGCCGTTCCTCGGATCGGGCGCGCTTTTCTTCCTGCTGACTCCCGCTCGCGCGTCGCTCAGCGACAAGTGTGCGGAGTTGATCGACGTTTACCGAACGATTCGGGACGACGTTGCCTCCGTCATCCGCCATCTCAGGCCGCTGAAACCTGATCGCGAACTCTTTTATGAGATGCGCGATCGGCCCAGTGCGGGAAGACTGAAGCGTGCGGCCGAATTCATCTATCTCAACAAGACGTGCTGGAACGGGCTGTACCGGGTCAACGCGGAGGGACGGTTCAACGTCCCCTACGGCATGCCCAAGACGGATTTCATCGCCGATTTTGACAATTTGCGCGAATGCGCCCGCGTTCTCCAAAGACCTCATGTGACGCTTTGGGCGCGCGACTTCGAGAGGGCGCTCGAAGAGGTGGAGCCCGGCGACCTCGTCTACCTCGATCCTCCCTACGTCACGCGGCACAACGACAACGGATTCATCGATTACAATGAGACGCTCTTCTCCTGGGAGGACCAGAAACGCCTGGCCAAGCGTGCGCGGCAACTCGCGGCCGCCGGCGCATATGTCATCGTGACCAACGCTCATCACCGCGAAGTGCTGGAACTGTATCGCGGTTTCAAGAGCCGCGCGCTCTCTCGCTCTTCCACGCTGGCTTCCGATCCCAAGTGCCGCGTTCGGGTGAAGGAAGCAGTGCTCTATTCTCCGAATTGCAATGGGAAGGGGTAGATGGCTGAAACACTCACCTTGGTAGACCCCAAGCAGATCGACAAGAATCCAGAGAATCCTCGGCTGATTTTCCACGAGGACGAACTGCTTGCGCTCCAGGAGAGCATTCAGCACCAAGGCATCCTAGTTCCGCTGACGGTCTACAAGGACGGAGTGCGATTCGTCCTGCTCGATGGTGAGCGACGCTGGCGTTGCGCCCTGAAATTGGGACTCAAGAAAGTCCCCACCATTATCCAACCCAAGCCAGACAAGATTCAGAACATCATGATGATGTTCGCCGTGCATAATGCACGACGCGATTGGGACCCGCTGCCGACCGCCTATAAGCTCAAGGAACTGGAAGACCTGCTTACCACTCGCCAGGGCAAGCGGCCGACAGAGAGAGAAATTGCAGAGGCAGCCTCAATTTCGCCCGGTGAAGTGCGTCGTCTCAAAAAACTCCTTGGTCTCCCGCAGAAGTATCGGGATGAGCTGATGGAGGAATTGAAAAAGCCTCGCTCGAAACAGCTAATCACTGTCGACCATGTGCTTGAAGTAACAAGGGCGGCTTTTGCATTGCGCAAGCGCGCCGTGGTGACAGAGGCCGAAGAAGATGACCTTCGGTCTGCCCTGCTAGGTAAGTTCCGTGCCGGGGTAGTGCAGAACACCGTGGCACCCCGAAAACTGGCGCGTGTCGCTAGGGCAGTGGAACGCGGAGAGATTGCCGTAGATGACGCTCGTGAAGTGGTAAAGAAACTGATGCGGGAGCCGTCCTTTAGCATCGACGCGGCATTCGAGCAGTCTGTTGCTCAGGTCGATTTTCAGCATGGTCTGTCCCAATTGGTCAGCCGACTCCAAGATCAATTAGAGGAGCACAAACGGCGCGGCTATAGGCTTTCGCCGCCGTTGAGAGAATCCCTCGAAGCCCTCGCGCAACTCATTCGCAAGCTTCTGGGATGACGAAGAATGGCGGCTCCCACTTTCAATACCCTCTCGATAGAGCTGGTCGAACACGGCGAGGCCACCGCCGAGTACTTCATACAGCACGGATACAAAGTGAAGATTGAACCTTCGGAGTTGGCTTTCCCATCTACCCCGGCGTTGATCTGCAGACGTTCTCCAACCACGGTCATCGTAGAAGTCGACTCCGAGGTTCGACAGGGGCGCCTTGAAGCGTGGGCACGTTATGCGCGTTCGTCAACGAAGGATGTTCGAATCGCACTGTGCCTTCCTCAAACAACGCAAGTCTCGGCAGATGACGACGGATGGTTGAGATCGAAAGGAATCGGCCTTTACGTATCCGAGACGGGACAGCGCAACGTTCAGGAACGCATTCCTCCTCAGGATCTCGGCGTCAATGTCAACCTCCCTGCTTTGGATTCCGTTCATCCCAGGCTACGCAGGATATTGGGGTCTGTCTATGAACAGTTCGAGCGCTCACATTGGAGAGAAGGCTTTGAGGCTGCTTGTCAGGCTCTTGAAGTCGAGGCGCGGCGATACCTTATCAAGGGGACATCAGGAGCCGTTCCAAGAGTTACTGTTTTGGATGCCAAGGGCAATCCGCGCCAACTGTCTGCACAGCAGATTGATCGTATGACGATAGGCGCCTTGGCCGCCGCTTTCGGCAATTTGCGGAGTCCAAACTATACGGACTCGCAGATCGCACAGGCCTTGGTGAAGATCAATGTCGATCGAATAGGCGTAGTTCATCACAAGCAACGGCGATCAACAGAGAATCGTCTGAGGAGAAATGTCGGACAGCACATGTGGACAGTGATCGGCGCGCTTAAATTGATCATGGGTGTCTGATCGGTCTGTCCGCTAGGCGCTGGGGCGATGATGGGAATGGAGAGGATGGCATGATCAATGACGCGGCAAGCAGGCCGGACGCTGCGGGCCTGCGAATCCCGGATGCGCTCCGCCACGACGTCGAGCAGATCTTCAAGCTGACCGACCCGTTCTGTGCGGAGCATCTGGACGCGGGGCCTGCTCCCCAAAATTAGGGCCACGGGAAATCTCAGGGTATAAGATCCTCTGACCGGGAAAGGAGAAGCTATGAAGTGAGCCATCCTCGGTTTGCTCCTCTCTGGATGCAGTGTCTCAGGTCTCGCCACCCGGCGCGCCCTCCGTTTCTCGCGCGATTTCGGTGTTCAGCGCAGAGCCGCGTCGAGCGATTCCGGCAAGGGGGCCCCTTTTTCGCTGGGAAAACGCCGCAGAACCCGGTCGCGTGCCACGCACCGGCGCCCACCGGCGGGCGTTACGTGCACGCGACTCGCGTCCCCTCGGGACCACGCGCGATCCCGCTTCGTTGCGGAGCCCGGGGACCAGGACCTCCGGGCGGCCGAGACGCATCGCGTCGGCCACCGTTCGACCGGCGTGACTGCGCCCACCGTCTCCAAGGATCAGGCCGGAGCGGTGATGGATCGACCTGATCGTGCATCCGGCTTGAGTATTGGGGAAGGCAATGGGATCAGGACGGGCACGGCGAGATCGGAGTCGCGCTGCGGCTCTGACCTCGCCGCGCTCGGACGGACCCCCCGCCACCCAAGGCGCAGCCACACCGATCTGCTCATTGCCCAAGAACGCGGGTGCCTACCGTGCGGCCCCGCCTCCTGCGCGCGGGCGGTTGGGGGAAGGGAACTTCGATCCACCGGACACAGCGGTCCTCCTTCCCGTAAAGGGTCGCGCTCGTGGGGGGCGCCAAGAACCGCGACTCCCGTATCGCAGCGCTTTGCGGATTCTTCTTCCTTCGCGCACCGTTGGGGACGCCGGGCGGGAACTTCCTTTAAAATAAAGAGATCGCCATGCGAACGATGCTTTTCCTTGCGATGGCGCCGGCGTTCTTGATGGTGCCGGCCGCCGCCGCTCAGGACGGGACGCGCCTCCCGGACCCGAAGGATCCGCTCGCGTATCGGTACGTTCCGCCCGAGAACTTCGAAGGGGTGCGGCGCGTGTGGGTGTCCACCGACCGCTGGCCCAACGGACGCACCCACGCGACCTTCGCCCGGGACGCGGTCCGCCTCTACGGGGCCGAGAAGGGATCCGATCAGGACAAGGCGCTGGCGATTTACTACCACGCCCTGCGCGTCCTGGGGCACGGCGGCGACTACGAGCAGGGTCCTCCCGGAAAGGAGGAGCGCGTCTGGGACTCGTGGATGGTCGTTCACGTCTATCCCAAGGCGCTCTGCGAATGGTGGGGCTGGCTGCTCGTCGATCTCTGGAAGGCGTACCACGACAACTGGAGTTTCGACCCCAAGACGGCGGTGGCGCGCAAGGTCGGCCTGGCCGCTCCTTCCGAGAAGCCGCCCGTGCCGGGCGCCGGGGACCACGTGCAGGCCGCGCTCCGCTGGACGGATCCCGACGGCGTCTCCCGGTGGCACCTGTTCGACGGCAACATGGGCTTCTTCGCCTACGTGCCGGGGACGGGACGCGTCGCCTCGCCCGAGGAAATCAAAGCCGGATTCCCCGAGATCCTCACCCGGCCGCATAACCCGCCCCACCCGTACTTCGTTCTCTCCAGGAAACACGGCGACGCCGAATCGGATCCCGCGTTCCGGAAGTTCCTGGGCAATACCTATCCCTTCGCCTACAGCGGCGCGCGTCGTCGGACCAAGTACACCACGGATTTCGATCTCCGAAAAGGCGAGTCGCTCCGCCGGCAGTGGAGCGACGACGGAAAGCCGGTCGTCGCCAGGCGGTGGAAGGATGTCGCCGTCCTCTCGATGATCGACGGGGCGGGCAAATACATCTATCCCTCCGGCGAACCCAAGGATCCCTACAACTTTCCCGTCCAGCGGCCGTACTTCAAGACCTATCCGGATCTGGGGCTCAACAAGCCCTTCGGCAACGCCTACAGCGTCTACACGCCGGAGCTGGCGGACGGAAGGTTCCGGATCGGCGCGCTCTCGACCCGCGGGCTGGCGTCTCGGGAAGGAGCCGTCCGGCTCGGCGCGGCCGAGCGCGGAGTCGAAGGCGAGGTCGTCTACCCGATCCGAAGCATCTATCCGTTCGCCGAGTCCGTGGTGACCGGCGCCTACGTGCTGGCCGCCCCGGGCCGGATCACGATCGAATTTTCCCTCGATGAAGGAAAGACGTGGATTCCGGTGCTTACCGCCGCCGAGGTCGGGCCGGACCCGGTGCCGTTTACGATCGATCTCGGCAAGGGCCGCTGGGACCGCGACCTGCCCTCGACCTACAACATGCCGGACCGCGACTCGCAGTTCCTGGACGCCTGGGATTCGGCGCGTTGGGCGGCGGTGCGGTTCACCGGCTTTCAGTATCAGGTCCGCATCCGCATCCGCGCGGAGGAGGATGTCGCCCGTGTCGGGATCTCGGACCTGCGCTTCGCCAACACGCACCAGTGCAATATCGGGATGCTGCCGACGCTTCTTCCCGGCGTGAACGTCGTGACCGTGGAGGGAGAGGCGCTTTCGCCCGGCTGCGCGCTCAAGGTGGAATACGCCTGGATGGAGGGCGGGGAGACCAAGACCCACGTGGAGACGGTCACGAAGCTGCCTCACTCCTACCCGATCCGCGTGGCGGAGCCGGATCCGCTGAAGGTGAAGTGTCTCTACCAGACGCTCTCTGTCGTGGGACGGTAGCGGCGCGCCTTCTTCGATCGATCCCGTTGTCGACGGGCCGGGCGGCCCGTACGCGGCGGGGCCGCCTTCGCCTCTTCCTCCTGAACGGTGATGACAGGCCGGAAGGAGGAGACCGCGCGGAGCGGAACCGCGCGGCGGCGCCGGGGCGTAGGATGAGAAGGAGCGGGCGGGAGGATGCGGATGAGCCTCTGGAGCCGCCGGGAGTTTCTGCAGGGAGCGGGCGCGGCGGGGCTGAGCGCTTCCCTGGGCTGCGCCGCGGGCCGGGAGCGCCGCCGGGATCTCGTGCGCGCCGAGAACGAACGTCCGGGCACGACGGACTGGCTTCTGACCCGGACGCGCGTGGATCCGAAGACCCGCTACCGCTGCCCCTGGATCGAAGGCTTCGTGTCGCGCACGAGCCTTCGCGCGGGCGAGACGCTGGAGTTCTTCGTCAGCGCCCGGCCGCCGTCGACCTTCACGATCGATCTCTACCGGCTGGGGTACTACCAGGGCCGGGGCGGGCGGCACCTGGGCACGCTCGGGCCCTTCGCGGGCCGGACCCAGCCGGAGCCCGCGGTGGGGGAGCAGCGTCTTCGCGAGTGCCGCTGGGAGCCCGCGTGCGCCTGGCGCATTCCCGACGACGCGCCGAGCGGCGTTTACCTGGGCAAGCTCACCGAAGCGCGCGAAAAGCTCCAGAGCTACGTCATCTTCGTCGTGCGCGACGACCGCCCCTGCGACTTCCTCTTCCAGGTCAGCGACACCACGTGGTCCGCCTACAACCGGTGGCCGGACCAGTGGTCCCTCTACGACAACGGCGTCAAGCCGTGGTACTGGGGGCCGGACGTCCGGGTCAGCTGGGACCGCCCGTACGGGAAATACTGCCAGATTCTCGACGCTCCGCTTTCGCAGGGCTCCGGCGAGTTTCTTCTGTGGGAATTTCCGCTGGCCTTCTGGATGGAGAAAGAGGGCTACGACGTCTCCTACATCTCCAACATGGACACCCACCGGGATCCGGCGGGGCTCCGGCGGGCCCGGGCGCTTCTTTCCGTGGGGCACGATGAATACTGGTCGCTCGACATGTTCCGCCACGTGAAGCAGGCCGTGGCGGACGGCCTGCACGTGGCCTTTCTGAGCGGGAACACCTGCTGCGGCGTCATCGACGTGAACCCCTCCGGGACGGGGGCTCCCGACCGGGTCATCGGAAGGATCGGGCAGTACGGGCCGATTCAGGAGGAAACCGTCCGGTCGGGATTCCCCGAGCTCCGGGATCTGCGCCACAACGGGCCGAACGAAGCCACGCTCATCGGGGCGCGGAGCACCTGGCCGGTAACCGGGCAGGCGGACTGGATCTGCGCGCTCGAGAAGCACTGGCTTTTCGAAGGGACCGGGATGAAGAACGGCGATGCGATCCCGGGGCTGGTGGGCTGGGAGTGGCACGGGGACCCCGCGCCGATTCCGGGACTGGAGATCGTGGCGCGCGGCCCCGTGCGCAGCCGAGGCGCCGAAGGGACCTACACGGCCACGATCTACCCCGGTCCCAGGGGGAACTTCGTCTTCAACGCCGCCACGATCTGGTGGTCCGACGGCCTGGCCGAGCCGCCGGGGTACCTGCGGCCGTCGAAAAGGCTCCGCGGACCCGACCCGCGCGTGCAGCGGATCACGGCCAACCTTTTCCGGCGGTTCCTGGGCTAGGGTTCCCCGCCCTTCCTGGGAGCGGCGCCGGGGCGGCTCCGGCGACGCCTTTGCTTCACCGTTGACGCGCCGGACCCGCCTGGACGTTAATAGAGCATCCGATGAAGGCGACCGATCCCGTCTGCGGAATGACCGTGGACCCCGCCGTGGCGCTCCGGCACGAGCACGAAGGGCGCGCTTATTTCTTCTGCAGCCCTTCGTGCCTGGAGCGGTTCCGGCGCGACCCGGAGGGGGTTCGGGCCGGCGGGGCGCGTTCCGGATCCTGCTGCGGCGGCGGGCACGGCGCGGGCTCCCCGAAGGAGGGGACGCTCTGGACCTGCCCCATGCATCCGGAGATCGTCCAGGACCGGCCCGGCGCCTGTCCGATCTGCGGGATGGCCCTGGAGCCCCGGGGCGTTCCCGCCGGCGAACCCGACGATCCCGAGCTGCGCGACATGACGCGGCGCTTCGGGGCGGCGTTGGTGTTCAGCGCGCCTCTCATGGCCGTCTCGATGGGCCATCTGGGGCCGGGTCTCCTGCCGGCGGGGAAGTGGAGGGTGTGGGTCGAGGCGGCGCTGGCGACGCCCGTGGTGCTCTGGGCGGGAGCGCCGTTTTTCGCGCGGGGCGCGCGTTCCGTGCTCCTTGGCCGTCTCAACATGTTCACGCTCATCGCGCTCGGCGTGGGCGCGGCTTACGCCTACAGCCTGGCGGCCGTCCTCTTTCCGGGCGCCTTTCCGGCCTCCGCGCGCGGCCACGGGGGCGAGGTGGGCGTCTACTTCGAGGCCGCCGCAGTCATCACGACGCTCGTTCTTCTGGGTCAGGTTCTGGAGCTTCGCGCCCGCCGCCGGACCGGCCGGGCGATCCGGGCGCTCCTGGAACTCGCGCCGCCGCGCGCGCGCCGGATCGTGGACGAGACGATCGACGAGGACGTGCCCCTCGAGGACGTGCGTCCCGGGGATCGTCTGCGGGTGCGGCCGGGGGAACGGATTCCGCTCGACGGCACCGTTCTCGAGGGGGAGAGCGCCGTGGACGAATCCATGGTGACGGGCGAGTCGCTGCCGGTGGAAAAGCGACCGGGGGACCGCGTGATCGGCGGGACGCTCAACGGGGCCGGATCGCTCGTCGTCCGCGTGGACCGCGTGGGGCGCGACACGGTCCTGGCGCGGATCGTCGAGCAGGTGGCGCAGGCCCAGCGGAGCCGCGCGCCGGTCCAGGCGCTGGCCGACCGGGCGGCGGGGGTCTTCGTCCCGGCGGTGATGGCCGTTGCGGCGGCGGCGTTCGCGGCCTGGCTGCTGTGGGGCCCGGAGCCGCGCCTGACGCACGCGATCGTCAACGCCGTGGCGGTGCTCATCATCGCCTGCCCGTGCGCCCTGGGTCTGGCGACGCCCATGTCGGTCATGGTCGCGATGGGAAAGGGAGCCACGGCGGGAGTGCTCTTCCGGAACGCGGAGGCGCTGGAGCGGCTGGCGGCCGTGGACACGCTGGCCGTGGACAAGACGGGGACGCTTACGGAGGGGCGGCCGCGGCTGGAGGCCGTGGAGTCCCTCGACGGCCTGCCGGAGGCGGAGCTTCTCCGGCTGGCGGCGGGTCTGGAGCGGGCGAGCGAGCATCCGCTGGCGGAGGCGGTGATGCGCGCGGCCCGGGAACGGGGCGTTGCGTCCTCCTCCGCCAAGGACTTCAGGAGCTATCCGGGCCGGGGGATCGCCGGCGAGGTGGACGGCCGCCGGGTGGCGCTGGGCAACGCGGCGCTTCTGGCGGAGCTCGGAATCGACGCGGCGCCGGCCGCCGCGCGCGCCGAAACCCACCGGGCCCAGGGCCGCACGGTGCTTCTGGCCGCGGTGGACGGCCGGGTCGCGGGCCTTCTGGCGGCGGCCGACCCCGTCAAACCGACGACGCCGGAGGCCGTGCGGGCGCTGCGGGCGGAGGGCCTTCGGATCGTCATGCTGAGCGGCGACGGCCGCACGACGGCGGCGGCGGTCGCGGCGCGGCTCGGGATCGACGAGGTGCACGCCGAAGTTCCTCCCGAGGGAAAGCGCGACGTGGTCCGGAGGCTCCAGGCGGAAGGGCGGAAGGTGGCCATGGCGGGCGACGGCGTCAACGACGCCCCCGCGCTGGCGCAGGCGGACGTGGGGATCGCGATGGGGAACGGGACCGACGTGGCGCTTCAGAGCGCCGGGGTGGCCCTCGTGCGGGGGGACCTCCGCGGCATCGCGCGGGCCCGGCGGCTCAGCCGCGCGGCGCGGCGCAACATCCGGCAGAATCTCTTTTTCGCGTTCGTTTACAACGCGCTCGGCGTGCCCCTGGCGGCCGGGGCGCTCTATCCGTGGACGGGGCTTCTCCTCAGCCCGGTGGTGGCCGCCGCCGCGATGAGCCTGAGTTCGGTATCGGTCATCGCCAACGCCCTGCGGCTCCTCCGGGCGCGCCTGTGAAGGCGTCCCGCAAGTGCTTGAACCCCGCCCCCGTTTTCGGGTACAAACGTACCTCGATCGGGTTCCCCCGCGATCGGCCGCCGGACGTCGTATAACAGGGCGGAGGAACCTCTGTTCAAGGAGAACCAGCGATGAGCCGACTGATCGTCCTCGCCGTCGTGGCCGCCGCCGCGCTTCCCCTGTCCGCGGGAAACGTCCCGGCGGAGGGAACCGAGCTTGTGGCCCCCAAGGTCGCCCCGCTTCCGACCGTGGACGGGAAGGCCGATGACGCGGCCTGGGCCCAGGCCAAGGAACTGGTGGTGCGGATCGGCAAGCCCGACGAGCTCGATAATCCCAAGCACAAAATCTCTCTCAAGGCGGTTCACGACGGGGATTCGATCTGCTTCCTCCTCGTCTGGGAGGACAAGAAGAAGAACGACGAGCATCTTCCCTTCGTCTGGAAGGAGAGCGACGGGGAGTACGTGCCCGACGACGAGAAGATCGAGGACGCCTGCTCCCTGGGCTTCGCGCTCGAGGGCGAATTCAATCCGGACATGCTGGCCGGAGTGGAGTCCAAGTGGGACGTCTGGGAATGGCAGGCCGGTCGGACGACGAACGGCTACGCCCTGGACAAGACGCACATCTACTCGCGCCAGCGGCCCGAGGGCGTCAAATCCAAGCGGTTCCAGGACCGTCAGGAAAAGCCCATCTTCCTGGCCCGTCCGGATGACGCGGGGACGCCCGCCTGGAAGCGCCTCGAACCTCCGACCGAGAAGAAGGGGCCGAAGGTTCCGCAGTTCGAGCCCCAGACGCCCTCGGGGTCGGCGGCGGACGTGCAGGCCCGGGGCGTGTGGGCGGACGGAAAGTGGACCGTCGAGTTCAAGCGCAAGCTCAACACGGGCCACAAGGACGACGCCGTCTTCGCCGCGGGCAAGGCGATCGAGTTCGCCGTGGCCGTGTTCGATGAAACCGAGCACAGCGACCACGACGTCTCCGGAAAGCTGATCCTCAAGCTTCAGCCGTAGATCCCCCCGGACGCGGGGGTGGGGGGCGCATGCGGGAACCGCCACGGAAGCGTCGGGCATCCGGTCCCGTGCGGCGCGTCGCGCCGGGGGCTCCGGCCGCGGCGTCGGGCGGGCGCCAGAGGTGGCTCCTCTGGGGCGGCCTCGGTGCGGCCGCGGCGACCGTCGCGGTCGTCCTGGGCGTTCTCCTGGGGGGGTCCGCCCCTTCGGAGCCGCCCGTTCTCGCGTCGCCTCCCGAAGCGCCGCGCCCGCGCGCGCCCGTCGCTCCGCCGCGGCCCCCCGCTCCGCACCCTCCGGTCGATCTCGAGGCGGAAATGCGGCGCGAGGTGGAGGAGCGCCGCCGGAAGTTCGTGGAGGAGGAGCGGCGGCGGACGGAGGAAGCCGCGCGGAAGGCCGCCGAGGAGCGCGCCCGGGCGGAAGCGGAGGCGAAGGCGCGCGCGGAGGAGGAAGAGGCGCGCCGCCGGTCGGCCCGCCTGGCCTACGACGGCCGGCGGCGGGCGCGCCGCGAGGAGTCCGCGCGGCGTCTCGAGGAAGCCCGGCGGCGGATCGAGGAGGATCGCCGCGCCGAAGCGGCCCGCCGAGCGCAGCTCGTCGAGAAGCTCAAAAATCTGAAGCTCACGGTCCGTCTCAAGAACGGACTTGTTCTGGAGAACGTCGTCGTCCACGGTCTGAGTCCGGACGAGGTTCGCCTGGCCTTCACGTTCGAAGGGGCGCTCGCCGAGCAGGGATTCCCCGTGGAGTTCATCGACGACCGCTCCTACGTGGCGCTCCTGCGCGCGGTGTACAAGGACGAGGGGGCGGCCGGTCTCTACGAAACGGGGCGGCATCTGGTGCTGCGCAAACTCTGGAAGGACGCGCAGGCGGCGTTCCGGGAGTGCGTGGCGCTGGATCCCGCCTACGGATCGCGCGTGCCGGACGTCTCGCGGCTGCTGAACAACGAGGCGGCGTTCAAGGGCTCGGCGCGGCGCCTGGGGTCCGACCAGCTTCTCATTCAGCACGATTTCTCCGACCCGGGCATGGCTCAGGATTTTACGGCGCGGCAGCCCGGCAAGCTCGAGGTGGCCGAGGGGGAGCTCCGCTTGGGGGCGCCCGGCGGGACGGCGCTCTGGAGCCTGAAGGACGTGGATTTCGAGCGGGACGTCGAGGTGGAGCTTTCGGCGGCGCTCGAAGGCGGCGCGTCGCTGGTTCTGGGGTGCTTTTTCACGTGGGACCGGAACGGGTATCTGGCGGTGCTCAACGGCCGGGCTCCGGGGGGGCACGTCCTTTATCGCTGCGACGCGGGGAAGCTCGAGGGCCTGGCGGGCAAGCCGGTGCCGCGGATCGAGCCGGACCGGGAGGTGCGCCTCCGGTTCTCGGCGCGGGGCGGCGCGCTCCGGGTGCACGTGGAGGGCCAGGAGGTCCTGGCGGCGCTGGACGCGGCGCACGCGAAGGGATGGTTTCTCCTGGGGGCCGCCGGCGGAACGGTGCGGGTGCGGCGGCTTTCCGTGCAGGGAAGGGTCAATCCGGCGGAGATCGACAAGCGGTTCGCCGAGGTGGAGGTTCTGGTGCGGCGGGCGCTGGAGAAGGATCTCGGGCGCGGTACGGAGGCGGCGGGAGCCGAGGAGGTCGGCCCCCTGTGGGCGGAAGATCCGTATTTTCTGGACGCTCTGGATCCCGCGGTTCGGGCGGACTACGAGAAGCTGAGGGCGTCGCTGGCGACGGCGATTCGGCGGCGGCGGGTGGAGCCCGGTCACGCTCCGGCGGTGGAGAACCTGCTGGCGCGGGCTCCGGAATTCGCGGCGCTTCATTACTGGCGCGGGGCGCTGCGGATGGCGACGCGGAGGGCCGATCTGGCGCGGAAGGATTTCGCCCGGGCGCTGGAGCTGGAGCGCGAATTCCCGGAGGCCGAGGCGGGGCTGGCGGCGGCGTGCCTGGAGGAGCGGGACGTCGCCGCGGCGCGGGCCGCGGTGCGGCGGGCGCTGGAGCTTTCTCCCGGCCACGCGGAGGCGTTGGCGCTCCGGGGGCTCCTGCGCTTCCTGGACGGGGAGGCCAAGGGGGGATTGGCGGATCTCGAGCTGGCCCGTCGTCTGGATCCCGACAACGAATCGCTCGCGCAGCTCCAGAAGAACGTTCAGAACGTCCATAAGGGGCCGCAGCACCTGGGGGCGCGCTACATCAAGGAATTCCCTCACTTCGTCGTGATGACGGACATGTCGGCGGAGAAGACGGCGCTCTACGGGACGCGCCTGGAGGCCGCCTACCGCCACTTCGCGGAGACCTTCAAGGACGTGTACCGCGAGGATCCCGCGCGGCCGAAGCCCCGGGTGGCCGTCTTCAACACGCGGGAGGCGTACCTGACGTACGGGGAACTGACGCTGTCGGGGCGGCAGGAGTGGACGCTCGGCTATTTCCACCCGCTCTTCCAGGAGCTTCTGCTTTTCGAGGACGTGGATCTCGAGGCGACGCTTCAGACCCTGTACCACGAGGCGTTTCACCATTTCATGAGTCTCCTGGTGCCGAGGGCGCCGTACTGGTTCAACGAGGGCCTGGCGGAGTACATGGGGGGGATCCGGGTGGAGGTGGGCCGGGACGGCAAGGCGCGGATCGCCGAGCGCGCGCGGATTCTGGAGGGGAGGCTCCAGGTGCTGAAGATGGGGCTCGGCATGGCTCTCCGGTTCGAGGACCTGATGATGCAGGCCCCCGCCGAGTTCTATTCGGGTCCCATCGCCTTCAAGTACGCCCAGGCGTGGTCGATGGTCCATTTCTTCTATGAGGCGGCCGGGGGGCGGCACCGTCCCCGGATCGAAGCCTACTTCAAGTCCCTGGCGTCGGGGGCCGACGCGCGCGGCGCGTTCGAGGCGGCCTTCGGAGAGGCGGACCTCCGGGCGCTCGAGAAGGAGTGGCTGGAGTACGTGCGGGGGCTGGAGGTGCGGCGTCAATGACGGCCTGGGCGCTGGCTCTGGTTCTTCTGGCCGGGGAGGACGTCTACACGGCGACGCTCGTCTTCGAGAAGATGCATTGCGAGGAGTGCCGCCGGGAGCTGGAGGCGACGGTGCGGCGGATGCAGGGCTGCCGGGGGGTGACGTTCTCGGGGGAGAGCGCGGTCGTGACCTTCGACGAGCGGGCTCCGGTTCCGGCCTTCAACCGGCTGCCCAAGGATCTGGCCGTGCGGGCGGTGAAGGTATCGCTGCGGGGCACGGTGAGCTTTACGGGGGAGAAGGCGACGCTGGCGGCCAAGGGGAGCGGCCAGGCGCTCGCGCTGGTCAATCCCGAGTCGCCCCGGGGCGAGGATCGGCTGGGAGAGCTTCGCCGCCGGCTCGAAGGAAAGAACCGGTTCCGGATCTCGGGGACGCTCGTCGGGGGGAAGACGATCGTTCTGGAGAGCTTCGAGCCGGCGGACTGGAAGGATTAGGGCGGGTCAGCGCCGGCGGAACCGGCTGGCGCGGCGCAGAAGTCGCGAGCGGCGCAGCTTCGGGAGCCCGGCGTTGCGGGCGGAAGCCTCCGGGGTGAAGCCCTCGGGGAGTCCGCCGGCGGCGATCGCTTCGAGGTCCCGCAGGAGTTCCGACGGCGTCTGGTAGCGGTCCTCGCGGGTCTTCTGCATCATCTTGACGATCGTCCAGTCCACGGCGGGCGAGACGAGGGGATTGCGCGCGCGCGGCGGGGTCACCGGCTCGGTCAGGTGCTTGGAGATCACGTCGGCGGCGCTCTGGCCGGGGAACGGGACGTCTCCCACGACCATGTGGTAGAAGCTCGCGCCGAGGGAATAGATGTCCGCGCGGGTATCCACGTTCTGTTCCCCGCGGGCCTGCTCGGGGGCGATGTAGTACGGCGTTCCCATCGAGGCGCCCGGCCGCGTGCCCGAGGGGTCGCCCTCGGCGGCGGGGAGCTTGGCCAGCCCGAGATCGCAGAGTTTGGCCACGCCCTCGCGGGTGAGCATGATGTTGTCGGGCTTGATGTCCCGGTGGATGATGCCGTGGTTGAAGGCGTGCTGGAGGGCCCGGGCGATCTGCAGCACGATATGGAGGGCGCGTTTTTCGTCGAGCGCGCCGCCCCGCTTGAGCAGCTCGCCGACGGTGGGCCCGTCGATGTACTCCATCGCGAAGTAGTGGATGCCGTTGGACTCGCCGACGTCGATTCCCTGGATGATGTTGGGGTGGTTGAGCCGGGCGACGGCGCGGGCTTCGCGGAGGAAGCGTTCGCGGAACTTTTCGTTCTGGGCGTACTTGGGGGAAAGGACCTTGATCGCCACGATCCGGTCCATGGAGATCTGGAGGGCCTTGTAGATCGATCCCATGGCGCCCTGGCCGATCTTGGTGAGGATCTTGTAGCCCTGGATCGAGGTGTGTCCGCCGCGCAGGCCCTGGTACTTGAAGATTTCCTTCACCTGGGCGTCGGTGAGGTACCCCTTGGCGAGCATGATTTCGCCGAGCTTCTTGGGGGCCACCCCCAGCTCCTTCATTTTTTCCTGGAGCCGGAGGCATTCGTCCACTTTTTCGAGGCTCGTGAAGCCGAGTTTGATGGCGATGGCGCCGAAGTGAAGGCTTTCTTTCTCTTCCGCCATAGGCGACGCCGGGGCGTCACGTTAATCTTAGCGCCCCCCGGCGGGAAGGCAAGGACAAAGGCGGCGCGCTGTGGACAACCGCCGGACCCGCCGCTAGAATCCACCCCGCGATGAAGTACGATTTCCGCGACCTCGAGGCCCGCGCGCATGCCCTGTGGGAACGCGAGCGCCTCTACGCCACCCCGGAGCGGCCCCGGCGCAAGTACTACGTCCTGGAGATGTTCGCCTACCCGTCGGGCGACATCCACATGGGACATTTCCGGAACTATTCGATCGGGGACGCCGTCGCCCGCTACCGGACGATGCGGGGATTCGACGTCCTGCACCCCTTCGGCTGGGACGCCTTCGGGTTGCCGGCCGAGCAGGCGGCCATCAAGCACCGGCTCCACCCGCGCGACTGGACGCTGCGCAACATCGAGACGGGCAAAAAGACCCTCCAGCGGATGGGGATCTCCTACGACTGGAGCCGCGAGGTCCGCACCTGCGAGCCCGACTACTACAAGTGGACCCAGTGGCTCTTCCTCCTCCTCTACAGGACCGGCTGGGCGTATCGCGCCCCGAGCGTGGTCAACTGGTGCGAGGAACACGGCATCCTGGCCAACGAGCAGGTCCACGATGGAGCCTGCTGGCGCTGCGGCCGCGCGGTCGTCAAGAAGCCCATCGACAACTGCTGGTTCTTCCGCTACTCGGCCATGGCCGAGCGGCTGCTGGCGGACATCGACAAGCTGTCCGGCTGGCCGGAGTCCACCAAGCAGCTTCAGCGCAACTGGATCGGCAAGAGCGTCGGCTGCGAAATCGATTTCGGCTTCGAGGGGGAAAAGCTCCCCGTCTTCACAACGCGGCCGGACACGATCTACGGGGTCACGTTCCTGGCGATCGCGCCCGAGCACCCGCTCGTCGAGCGGATCGCCACCCCCGAGGTGCGCGAGTACGTGCGCCGCGCCTCCCGGAAAAGCGAGATCGAGCGGACGGCCGAGGGAACCAAGGACGGCGTCTTCACGGGACGCTTCGCGACCCATCCCCTGACCGGCGAAAAGGTGCCTCTCTGGGTCGCCGATTACGTCCTCGTCCATTACGGCACGGGGGTCGTCATGGGCGTGCCCGCCCACGACACGCGCGACTGGGCGTTCGCCCGGACGTACCGGCTGCCGGTCAAGATCGTCATCTCCGGCGGGCCCGAGCGCTACGAGGACGCCTACACGGGGCCGGGGACCATGATCGCGTCCGGGGAGCTTTCGGGGACGCCCTCCCCGGAGGGAATCCCGCGCGTCATCGAGGCGCTCGAGCGGCGCGGCGCGGGCCGCGCCAGGACCCACTACAAGCTCAAGGACTGGCTCATCTCGCGGCAGCGCTACTGGGGATGCCCCATTCCGATCATCCACTGCCCGCGCTGCGGAGCGCAGCCGGTGCCGGAGAAGGATCTGCCGGTCCTGCTCCCCACCGACGTCACCGAATTCATTCCCAAGGGTCGCTCGCCCCTGGCCGACCGGCCCGAATTCATGAAGACCGTCTGTCCCGCCTGCGGCGGGCCCGCC
>DATLZA010000046.1 GCA_035574235.1 Planctomycetota bacterium
GCGGGCGCGCCTGCCCCGCCACGAGATGTCGGCCCGCTCGGCGGCCGCCGTCTGGGTGCCCAACCGGAACGGCGTCTTCATCGAGATCGCCGCCGCGCACGCGGAGTCCCTCGGAGCGACGCGTCTGGTGACGGGCTTCAACCGCGAGGAAGCGGCGACCTTTCCGGACAACTCCCCCGCGTACGTCCGGGCCGTCAACCGCGCGCTCGGCTACTCCACCGCCAATGGGGTGCGCGTCGTGAGCTACACGGCGAACCTCGACAAGGCGGGGATCGTGCGCCTGGGCCGCCGCCTGGGGGCGCCGCTCGGGTGGATCTGGCCGTGCTACGAGGGCGGCCGGACGTGGTGCGGCTCCTGCGAGTCCTGCCTGCGGAGCCTTCGCGCGCTGGAGGCGCGATGAAACGCCTCGAAGGCCGCCTCCTCGAAGTCTTCTCCTCCTTCCAGGGGGAAGGGCCCTACGCGGGCCTTCGCCAGGTCTTCGTGCGCCTCTCGGGCTGCCACCTGCGCTGCGCGTACTGCGACACCCCCGAGTCGTGGGAGCGCGCCGCCCGGTGGACGATCCGGGGGGAATCCCGGCCCAACCCGGTCGGCGTCGAGGAGACCCTCGAGGCCATCCGCTCGTTCGGCCCGCACCCGTCCGTGAGCTTCACGGGGGGAGAGCCGGTGCTGCAGGCGGAGTTCGTGCGCGAGACGGCCCTCGGGGCGCGCGCGCTGGGCATGAAGACCTACCTCGACACGAGCGGCACGCTCGCCCACCGTCTCGCGGTGGTCGCCGACGCGATCGACGTGTTCGCCTTCGACGTGAAGCTCCCTTCGTGCGAAGGGGTGCGGATGGACTGGGAGGACACGCGGCGCTGCCTGGAGCTGGCCCGCGGGCGCGAGGCGTTCGTCAAGATCGTGGTCCTGCGGGACACGCGCGAGGAGGAGGTCGCCCGCGCGGCCTCGATCGTGCCGCCGGAGATGCCGATCGTGCTGCAGCTCGTCACGCCCGTGCGGCCCGGGATCGAGCCTCCGGACGGCGAAACCCTGGGGCGGCTGCGCCGGGCCTGCGGGCGGGACGTCCTGGTGCTCCCGCAGCTTCACGTCCTGGCGGGGTGGAAGTAGTCCGCCGGTCCGGGTCCGCCTTCGAGGCGCCGGACCTTCTCGAGACGGCCCGCGTGCCGCCCGCCTTCGAAGGGCGTTTCGAGCCACCGCGCCAGAAGCTCCGCGATGCGATCCGCCGGCAGGAGCCGCGCTCCCGCGCAGAACACGTTGGCGTCGTTGTGGCGGCGGCTGAATTCGGCGGTCGCCTCGTCGGTCACGTGGACCGCGCGGACGCCGGGGATCTTGTTCGCCGCGATCGACATGCCGACGCCCGTGCCGCAGACGAGCACGCCGCGGTCCGCGCGCCCGGAGGCCACGGCGCGGGCGACGGCGGCGGCGAAGTCCGGGTAGTCGCAGGGGGCCCCGCTGGACGGGCCGAGGTCGATCACCTCGTGGCCGCGCGCCCGCAGGAATTCCCCGAGGGATTCCTTGGCGGCCCAGCCCGCGTGGTCGGCTCCGAGCGCGATCTTCATGCGGCCACGATTTCCGGAAGGCGGCGTTCCAGCGCCTCGTGGATGCGCCGGGCGCAGTCGGCGTAGACGGAGGCGGGCGCGCCGATGGGATCCTCGATCTCCCGGCCCGACGGGTCGAGCAGCTCGATCTTGCCCGCATGCTCGGGCATCCACTCGACGAGCACCTTGCGGTGGCGGGCGCTCATGACGAAGACGCGGTCGGCTTCCTCCACCATGGAGACGGAAACCGGCTGCGACGAGTGGCGGGAAAGGTCAGCGCCGTAGGCGGCCACGGCGTGCTCGGCCTCTTCGGCGGCGGCGCCTCCGTACCCGGCGGCGGTGCCGGCGGAAAGGATCCGCCAGCCGCGGGACTCGAGGTCGGACTCGGCCACGCCCAGGCGTCCGGCCAGGAGGCGGCGCAGGAGAGCCGCCGCCATGGGGCTTCGGCAGGTGTTGCCCGTGCAGACGAAGAGGATCGTGCGGAGATTGACCTCGTCGATCATGGAGGCGGGGATGGCGCCTTCCCGCACGACTTCGGCGCGTCCGCCCCGGACGCGCACCACGGTCGAGGCTCCCCGCTGGCGGGTGGGACCCGCGTCGATGAGGACGTCCAGCCGGCCGTCGAAGGCCCGCAGGACCTCCTCGGCGCGGACGGCGGCGGGCTCTCCGGGCCGGTGGGCGGAGGGGACTCCCACGCGGACGCCCGCCGCGCGCAGGACCTCGAGGGCCACCTTGTGGTTGGGGTACCGGACGGCCACCTCGCCGCCGTCGGGGGCGGGAAAGAGGATCGTCAGGGGTCCCGGCCAGAACTTCTGCATGAGTCGCGCCGCGGCGGGCGGAAGCGGTCCGGGCACGAGCTTTCGGAGCGCGTCGCGGTCGCCGATGTGGATCGTGATCCGGTGGCCGGGGGGATTCCCGCGAAGCTCGAGGACGCGGCGGACCGCCTCGGGCCGCTCGAGGTTGACGGCGATCCCGTAGACGGTTTCCGTGGGGAGGCCCACCAGGCCCCCTTCGCGGAGCGCGCGGACGGCCGGGGCGAGCGCCGCGGGGTCGAAGGACTCCGGGTGGACGGCGATGACGCGGGTTTCGCTCACACGCGCATGATAGCACACGGGGCCGAGCCCGTCATCCCGCGCGCTTGGGTCGGGGCCGCCGTTCGGCTATAATCCGCCGGCGATGTACTATCCGGTGAGCCTCAAGGTGGACGGCGAGGCGTGCCTCGTCGTGGGCGGAGGCGCCGTGGCCTGGAGGAAGGCGCGGGCGCTCGCGCGGGCCGGCGCGCGCGTGACGGCGGTGAGTCCGCGGTTCGATCCCCGGTTCGGGCGGCTTCCCGTGCGGCGGGTCCGGCGCGCGTTTCGGGCCGGGGACGTGCGGGGGGCGTTTCTGGTGGTTTCGGCCACGGACGATCCCGAGGTCAACCGGGCGGTGTTCGAGGCGTGCCGCCGGCGCGGGATTCCGGTGAACGTGGTGGACCGCCCGGAGCTGTGCACCTTCATCGTGCCGGCGGTGGTGCGGCGGGGGCCGGTGACGGTGGCGGTTTCGACGGGCGGGGCTTTCCCGGGGCTGGCGCGGGCTTTGCGGCGGGAGCTGGAGCGG
>DATLZA010000047.1 GCA_035574235.1 Planctomycetota bacterium
GTGCGCCCTCCGGGGGCGTTCCATGGCGAAGATCTACACCCGCACGGGAGACGACGGTTCCACCGGCTTCTTCGACGGCACGCGCGTCCCGAAGGACGATCCCCGCTGCGAAGCCTACGGCGAGGTGGACGAGCTCGGCGCCGCCCTCGGCGTGGCCCGCGCCTTCGCGAAGGATCCCGAGATCGCGGCGGCCCTCCTGGAAATCCAGAAAGATCTCATGGCCGCCGGCGCCCAGCTTGCGGACCCGAAATACGGACAGCATCCCGTCCGCGAAAAGACCCGCATCGCCGAAGAGCGCATCTCGGACTTCGAGCGGATGATCGACCGGTATGAGGCGGAACTGGCCCCGCTGCGCGGCTTCATTCTGAGGGGAGGCGCGCCCGCGGCGGCGTTCCTTCACCTGGCCTGCACGATCTGCCGTCGCGCGGAGCGCCGGATCGTGACGCTGGCGCGGCAGGCCCCCGTGCCTCCCCTGCTTCTCAAGTACATCAACCGTCTTTCGGACCTTCTTTTCGTTCTGGCCCGCGTCGAGAATCGGAGGAGCGGTGAAGAGCAGATTCCTTGGTAGCCTGGCCCTGGCCGTTCTCGTGTGCTGCAGCTCGGGAGGCGGCGGCAGCGACGACATCCCGCTGCGGCCCGTCTGGTACAACCTCCAGCGCCTGCCGACCTCGAGCCATCTGCGGGCCGTGCGCGTCGCCAACGCGAACCAGGCGCTCGTGGCGGGGGAAGCGACCTCGATTTTCCGCACCGACGACGGCGGCGCCTCCTGGTACCAGATGCAGCACCATCCCTACGAGGCCGGCGGAGATGTCCTCGCGCTGGACACCCTGGGGACGGAATCCGTGGCCGTGGGGCGGGACGGGGGAGGAACGGGAGGACGCCATTGGAAGGCCGGCGCGGAAATCGCCCAGTGGTTCACCAGCAGCGCCGCCGATCCGGACCCCTCCGACTCCGGCGCCCCGTATACGGCGGTCGATATGGTGCTCCTGGACGTCTTCTACATCCTCCGCCGAAACGGCACGATCCTGCGCGTCTCCGGTTCCACCGGTACGACGGCGACGGTCCATGGGTCGGAGGACTGGCACACGGTGGATTTCCTGGGCATCACCGGCAAGGGGATCGCGGCGGGCTCGGGCAACCTCGTGAAGATCACGCTCGACAACGGCGCGAACTGGAGCGCCCAGTCGCTTCCCGTAAGCGCCCCCGTTTGGCGCAAGGCCCTCCTTTTCCAGAAGGCCGCCACGACCGAGGTCCATGCGTACGTCTGCGGGGACAACGGCAAGATCGTCAAGAGCACCAACGCCGATCAATCCTCGCCCACCTGGAGCGATGTGTCCATCGGCACGACGACGGCCACCCTCCGCAGCATTTCTTTCCTCTCCGATTCCCTGACCGGCTGGGTCGTCGGGGACGGCGGAGGAATCTGGAAGACGACCAACGGCGGCACCTCCTGGACCCCGCAGGGATCCGGCGTCACCCCCCACGATCTCCACGACGTCTATTTCATCGACGCCAACGTGGGCTACGCGGTGGGGGACTACGGCACCGTGCTCAAGACCCTGGACGGCGGGGCGAACTGGCAGAACATCACCCAGGGATCCCGCACCCGCATCAACGCCCTGGATTTCGCCCTTAACGCGGAGAGGGGTATCGCCGTCGGCCCGGGCGGATTGGTCGCCAAGACGCTCGACGGCGGATTGGCCTGGACCACCGCCACCCTTTCCGGCGTCTCGGACCTCCACGGCGTGAGCGTCCCGCGGCAGGGTCCCGGAACCGTCGCCTACGCCTGCGGCGACGGCGGCAAGATCCTCAAGAACGCCGACTTCTCCTCCGGAGACACCTGGACCGCTCAGACGGTTCCCTCGAGCGCGACGTCGGTCCCCCTGCGGGCCATTCTCTTCCCCGGGAACGATCTCAAAGGATTCTGCGTGGGCGACGTCAGCACGCTTCTCGTGACCGCCGACGGGGGCGCCACGGCGTGGACGGAAATCACGCTCCCCGGGGCGCCGGTCAACTACGCTTCGCTGGCGGCGTCCCCGGATGGAACCGTGATCGCGGCGGGGGGACAGAACGGAAAGGTGGTCTTCAGCCTCGACGGCGGAACCACGTGGAACGACGGCTCGATTTCGGGAGAAACCGGAACGATCGCGACCCTCCAGGTTCCCGACAACAGCACGATCGTCGCGGGGTCCTCGGACGGCGACATCCGCCGGGGAACGATTGCCGCGGGGAGCCCGCCGAGCGTCTCCTGGGGAGCGACCTTCAACTTGCCGGGCAACGTTCCGCCCACCGGTCTTGCGTTCCGGTCGTCGACCCGGGGGCTCGCGGTGGTCGCCGCCGGCGCCTCGCCCGACCTCGGCCGGATCTACGTCACGGAAAACGGCACTTCGTGGTCGGTCTCTCCGGAGCACACGAACTGGCCACTCCGGACGGTCTGGCTCAACGCTTCCGGCATCGGGTACGCGGCGGGGGACGAAGGCACGGTCCTGAAGACCTTCACCGGCGGGCGGATTCCGTAGATCAGTTCAGGTTCGAAAGAAGCCGCCGCAGGAGCTCCACCTGGCCCCGCAGGGGGGCGGCGTCCCGCGCCTCCGGGGCGCGCCGCAGGTACTCCTCCAGGTCGGTCAGCGCCTTGCCGTAGCGCTCCAGCCGGGCGTAGATGAGCCCGCGCTCGCGGAAAGGATCGGCGGCCCGGGGATTGAACTCGAGCTCCAGCTCCACCCATCGCAGCGCCCGCTCGTAATCCCCCTGCTCCAGGTGAATGCGCCGGAGGTTGTTGAGCATGCGCGACAGAATCTCCCGCGGCGAAGCGATCGCCAGAAGCTCCTCGGAGAAGGCCACCCCTTCCAGACCCTCCATCGATTCAAGAAGCGCCCGGCAGCCTTCCCGCGTGAGGACGCGCCCGCGGAAGCAGTCAAGCACCGCCTCCCCGTCGCGGAAGAGGCATTTCACCAGGAAGTGGCCCGGGAAGCCCACCCCGTAGGCCGAAAGTCCCGCCCGCCGGGCGACCTCGCAGTAGAGAACCGAGAGCGTGATGGGAATGCCTCTCCGCCGGTCGATGACGTCGTTGAGGTAGCTGTTGCGGGGATCGTAATAATCCTCCGAGTTGCCGCGGAAGCCCAGGTCTCCGAAGAAATACTCGTTCACCCGGGCGAACGCCCGGCGGCCTTTTCCGCCCGCGCGGGCGCACGCTTCCCGGCCGAACTCCTCGATCCGCGTCCGGTAGGCCGCGACATCCAGGTCCGGATACTCCGCCTGCGCGATTCGGAACGCCCCCGCCAGAACGTCCGGCTCGAAATCGTGCACCACCCTTCATTGTAGGCATGTGCCGCGCGCCGGACCAAAAGAAAACCCCCGGGGCTCCGCTCGGAACCCCGGGGGAAACGTTCGCTTCGAAAGGCTCGCTTATTTCGTGCCGAAGACGTTCGCGTAGCGGTAGTAGACCTCGAGCGTCAGGGCGTTGATCGCCGTCGCGTACACCCGGCCTCCCTCCCCGCTCCACCGGTCCACCGTCTCCCACGACCCGTTCTTGCACCCCGACGCCCCCGTGTTCTGGTTCTTCACCAGCGCGTTCTTCATGTCCTCGTTCCACGCCTTCCACTTCGGCCCCGACGGCCCGTCGTACTGG
>DATLZA010000048.1 GCA_035574235.1 Planctomycetota bacterium
CCCCCGCCAGTACTCCAGCGCCCAGGCCAGGTGCTTGACGGCCTGCGGACGGTCGAACCGGAAGGCCTGGAGCGTGACCCCCGCGTGCCGCACCGTTTGCGGCGAGGAGAGTCCGCCGGCGTCCGCCTCCATCGCGGCGGCCACGGCCCGGCAGCGATCGAGAATGCCGTCGAGGATGCCCTCCTCGCGCAGTCCCCGGAGGCGCCGGGCGGATTCCGGCCGGCCGGTCGGAACGACTCCCACGACGCAGACCGTCCCCTCGGTCTCGAACCCGCCCTGGGACAGAAGGAGGGCATAGGTCTGCGCCTGGACGAAGCGGTCGATGAAGAGGTCCGGCCGGCGAGAGAATTTGAGCTCCAGGACGAAACGGCAGCGGCGCCCCTGGAGATCAACGAGGTCCGGGACGCCGACCACGGGGACGCCGTCGAGGATTCCGTCGAAGCGGCTTTCCTGGAGGACGATGTCGCGGCCGGCGCGGATCTCGGCTTCGAGGGCTTCCCGGGTGATGGGGCGCGCGTCGGCGCTGAGCTCGCGGTGTCCGAGGGCGCCGGCCTCCATGGCGGGCGTGCGCTCGACGACGTCCGGATGGCGGAAGGCGAGGTCGATTTTGAGCTCGCAATACCACTGGGCCGCCAGGGTGGACACGCCCACCCGGGCGACGCCGTGGCGCAGCGCGGACGGCGGCGCGAAATCCGTCACGGCGGGTTACGCCCCCAGGCGCTTCATCTCGGGCGGCTCGGCGCCCTCTTCGGCCACCTGAAGGTCCTCCACGTCGTGGCCGTATTCCGTGACCGAGTAGGAGATCGTCACGCGGGCGCCGCTCTCGCGGGCCTGCTTGGCGAGCTCTCCGAGGCGCGGGTTGAAGGTGTTGTACCAGACCCCGTCGGAGCCGCGGATGCCGTAGCGGACGTAAGGGGTGCCGTCGCGCTTCTCGCCGGGCCGTTCGGAGACGGCTTTGACGGTGACCTGAGCGACGCCGCGGGTGCCCGCTTCGGCCGGGCGAGGGCCCCCGCCGGGAGCGGGCCGCTCGGTCCGGCGGAGCGGACCCGGGGCGCCGGGCGGCTCGGCCGCCAGAAGCTCCTCGCTCATCTCCTCGGCGGGCGTCGGAGCATAGCCGGCCAGGACCATGACCCAGGCGTGCCGAAGCCGCATGGCCTTGGCGATGGCGCGGGTCTGGGCCATGGACGCGCGGGCGTAGAAGGGCTTGTCCCGCCAGCCGGGCTCCTCGGTGGAGCAGTAGCCGTCGGCGAGGCTGACGACCTGATCCTGGGAGTTGGTCAGCCAGGCGCGCGCATGGATCGTCTCGTGGCCCGATTCCGGGTCGCGGACGACCTCCTCGACTTTGGCGTGAGGCTGCTCGTTCTGGACGCGGCTGATCGTGAGCCACCCCTCGACGCGGACGTACTCGCGGGGGTTGTTGCCGAACTTCATGGACAGGCCGTTTTCCTTGACGATGCGGGCGACCTGTTCGGCCAGGGCCGCCGCATTGGCCAGGACCTGCCGCTGCTCCTCGAGGGCGGGAACGGCGGAGGAGGGGGAAGGAAGGGGTTCGTGCGCCATACTACGACCTCCGGGGGAAGGCAGGCGGCCGCGCCCCGAAGGACCCGCCCTCTCTCCGGGGGGCCCCGGACCGCCTCTTCCGGACGCCATGCTACACCCGGGATATGTCAGAATGGGTCACGGAAGGGCGTTTTCCGCGGAGCCGTCAGGCCCCTCCCGCCGCCTTGAGCAGCCCTTCCACGCGCCGGACGATACCGGCGATCCCCTGGGCTTCCCACCAGCGGGCCCAGCGGCGAAGATACGCCGCGTCCAGCGACTCCTGCCGCTCGCCGATCCGCCGAACGTCGAAGAGATCCCGGTCGCGGCCCGAGATGAGCTTGTAGAGAATAAGATCCTCCGGCGAGGCGACCTGCACGGTCCGCCCGAAAAGAACGACGGCGCGCCTCCGCTTCAGGGCGCTCCGGTCGAAGGGCGAGTCTCCGAGGGTGAGATCCAGGTGCCAGGGGCTCTTGGGGTCTCCCAGAGGGAGGCGCGCCCAGCCGCTGATCTGCATCTGCTGAAGCGCCAGGTCCTCGTCCACGGCGAACCCGAAGCGCGCCGCCGCGCGCAGGAACCGCACGACCTGCCGCTCGGGGACGAAGAGGACGAAATCCACGTCCTCCGTGTAGCGCGGCTCGCCCCAGAGGCCGGCCGCCATCCCTCCGTAGAGCAGATACTCGAAGGGCCCCGATTCAACCGCATCCAGGGCCGCCAGCAGGACGCTCTTGGGATCGGACATCTCACCGCCGGCGGAGAAGCCGGGAAAGGGACACGGGATGGCGGCGCCGAGCGCGCCTCGGCCGGGCCAGGGGGTGCGAGAGAAGCCCCTCCAGAATCCGGACGGCCCGTTCCAGGCTCATCGAGCGAAGCTCCCGGAGCCTGGCCTCCTCGCCGGCCCGTCCCATCCGCTCCAGCCGTTCCTTCCAGCGCCCCATGGCTGGAAGTAGTATAGCGCGCCCTCGGGATCCGGTCCGCCCCATTCTCGCCCGTCCCGGTCCGGGGGCGCCCGAACGAGATCCCTGGAGAAGGAACGGACTCCTTGCGGCTATCGGGGCGAATCGGCGGGCTTGGCGGCTTGCGGCGGCTTGTCCTCCTTGGCGGGCGGCGGAGGAGGCGGCGGCGGCGGCTCGACGACCCGGACCTCGAGGCGGTCTTCGAACGGGATCGTCCGGCCGTTGAACGTGAGCTTCGCCTTGAGCGTCAGCGCGCCGGCCGCCCCGGGCTTGGCCGCCTTGTCCGCCGAAAGCGCCAGCTTCGCCCGCGCCTGCCCCGGCGCAAAGGTCGCCGGACCGGCCGCCTTGACCGGAGCGCTTCCCGCCGGCGCGGCCTCGAGCTTCACCTCGCCGTCGAACCCGAACAGGCGCTCCAGCTCCAGCTCGATCTCGGCCGAGCCGCCCGCCGGGACCGCCGCCCCGCCGTTCGGAGCCTTCACCGCGATCGGCGCGGCCGCGATCTCGATCTCCACCGGAAGCGCCGCCAGCCACGCCTTCACTTTCTTCTCCTTGGCGAGGTCGGAGGCCTTCTTGACCTCGGCGGCCAGTTCCTTCTTGAGCGCCTCCCCCGCCTTGGCGAGATCCTGCGCCTTCTTTTCCGCCTCGGCCGCCCGGGCGCGCGCCTCCTCGGCCGCCTTGAGCTTCTCCTCCGCCTCCTTGAGGGCCGCCTCCGCCGTCCCGGACGCCTTGACCTTTTCGAGCGCGGCGCGGGCCTTCTGAACCTCTTTCTCCGCCTGCGCGCGCTCCTCCTGCGCTTTCTTGAGTTCCGCCGCCGCCTGCTGAAGCACCTCCCCCACCCGCTTCTCATCCGCCTGAAGCGCCGCCACCCGCTCGGGGGTCCGCGTGTACGAAAGATCCACTTCCCCCGTCACCGTCAGCGAAAAGACTTCCGGCTCGGCCTTCTCGGTGACGTCGATCTCGAGCTCCCCCTCCGGCTTGGCCGCCTCGAGCGTCACCTCCTTGGCCTGAATCGGGCGGTTGTTCCCGCGACCCGGAAGCCCCGACGGCACGAGCTTGATCTTCGCCTGCGCCAGGTCCTTCGACTCGGCGTGGCGGACGAGCTTCACGGGAATCTTGAGCTTGCCGCCCCGCGACGTCCGATACCGCTCCGCCTCGCCCAGCCGCACCGAGACGGGCACCGCAAACGAAGGATCCACCGCCAGTCCCAGCGTCTCCGTGACCCGCGTGGAGATCGGCTCCCGCTCGGTGTCCGCCCGCCAGACGACTTCCGCTCCCCGAACCGGCCGCGCCACGGACTTGCCCCCGATCTCCGCACGCCCCACCAGGCGAAGCGCCCCCGCGAAGGCCGGCGCGTCCGGCGCCGCCTGAAGAACGAAGTCAACCGACGTGTCTCCCGGGCCCAGGACGACGGGCCGGGCGGAAACCCCCGGAGGCAACCCCTCGGCCTCCACGCGGATCGCCCCGTCGAACCCTTCCCGCCGGAAGGCCACGACGCGCACCCGCTCCGCCCCCCCGCGGCGAAGCACCGTGGACTTGCTCATCACCCGGTTCTCGGCCCGGAAGTTTTCCACCGGAAACGCCACCAACCGGAAGTCCGGCCGCGCCGGCCGCACGACGAGAACGTAGGCCGACCCGGATTCCGCCAGCGCCCCCACCCCGTGCAGGTCCCGCACCAGCACGCGGAAGCGGCCGTCCTGCGGGACCGTCCAGAGCACCGCCGGATCCTCCGGGCCCGCGCGATACCGCCGTTCCATGTTGCCGCCCATGGCCGGAAGCGGCGTCGGCTGATCGTCCGACTCCTGGAGCTCCTGGACGCGGATCGCGCTCTTCTCTCCCACGCTCACCTGCTGAAGCACGATCTGGGGATCCGTGGGCCAGCCGAACCGCTGGCTGAAGATCTCGATCCAGAGCCGCTCCCCCTTCTTGGCCTCGAAAACGAATCCGTCCCGATCGCCCGCGGGATGGAACCGCCCCGCCACGAACGCCGGCAGCGTCACGGCCATCGCCTCCTCCGGACGGTCGTTGGGCTCGGCCTCGCGCACGGGCGCGCGTTCGACGAGCAGAAACCGGACGGAATTCGAGCGGCCCGCCTCCGAGACGAACTGCCAGCGCACGAAGTCGGCGGAGGCGTCCGCCGGACGCAGAAGCGTTTCGGACTCGGGCGCCCCGGGCTCGGCGGGCGCTTCCACCGTCACCTCGAGCCGCTCGAGGCTCCGCACGCCCTCGACGGGAGTTCCGCCCGGAAGGTTGCGGCCGTAAAGAGTCACCTTGTTGGGACGCCCCGCCTCCAGCGCCGGCGGGTCCATCCCATCGATCCACGGCC
>DATLZA010000049.1 GCA_035574235.1 Planctomycetota bacterium
GGGTCGCCTTCCTCACCGGCTGCCTGGCCGACCAGCTCCTGGCGGATGTCAACGACGCGACCGTCCGCGTCCTCACCGAGAACGGATGCGAGGTGGAGGTGCGGCTCGACGAGCGCTGCTGCGGGGCGCTCCACATCCACAACGGCGCGCGGGACCAGGCCAAGGACCTGGCGCGGGCAAACGTGCGGGCCTTCGCCTCGGGCGGATACGACGCCCTGATCTCCAACGCCGCCGGGTGCAGCGCGGAGCTTCGCCACTACGGCGCGCTCCTGGGAGGCGACCCCGAGGCGCGCGCCTTCGGCGCCGGGGTCCGCGACGTGGCGGAATTTCTGGTCGAAATCGGATTCACGCCGCCGCGCGGAGAGATCCGCGCCCGGGTGGGGTATTCCGACCCGTGCCATCTTCTCCACGCCCAGAAGATCGCCGATCCGCCGCGGGCGATTCTTCGGGCGATCCCCGGCGTGGAGCTCGTGCCCCTCGAGGACGCCGAATTCTGCTGCGGAAGCGCGGGGATCTACTCCGTCACCGAGCCGGAGCTTTCGCGCCGGATTCTCGAGCGCAAGATCGACGCGGTCCGGCGCTCCGGGTGCGAAATCGTCGCGTCCGGCAATCCCGGATGCATTCTTCAGCTCCGATCCGGCTTGCGGGAGGCCGGCCTTCGGGTTAAGGTGGTCCATCCCGTGGAGCTTCTGGCGGAATCCTACGCCAGAGCCGAAGGAGAACGCCTATGAGCGCCCCCTATCCGCCCTTCCGTCCTCCCGAGCGGCTCCTCCTGGGGCCGGGCCCGAGCCCGGTGGATCCCCGCATTCTCGAGGCCTTCAACCGCCCGACGCTGGGGCACCTCGATCCGGCGTTTCTCGGGCTCATGGACCAGGTGCGGGACATGCTCCGCCGCGTGTTCCGGACGAAGAACGAGCTGACGTTCGCCGTCTCGGGCACGGGCACGGCGGGGATGGAGACGTGCCTGGTGAACCTGATCGAGCCGGGCGACGAAGTGCTCGTTCTCGTCCAGGGCTACTTCGGGCTTCGGATGGCCGATATCGCCGCCCGCTGCGGCGGGAAGGTGAAGACGCTCGAGGCCCGGTGGGGCGAGGGCTTCTCGCCCGACGCGGTCGAGGCGGCGCTCCGGGGGATGAAGCCGAAGGTCGTGGCCTTCGTCCACGCGGAGACCTCGACGGGGTACCGGCAGGACGTGCCGGAGATCGTGGAGGTCGCGCACCGGCACGGGGCGCTGGCGGTCGTGGACGCCGTAACCTCGCTCGGCGGAATTCCGGTCGAGACGGACGCCTGGGGAATCGACGCCGTCTACAGCGGCACGCAGAAGTGCCTCGGGGGTCCTCCGGGCCTGGCGCCGGTGTCCTTCAGTCCGCGCGCGGTCGAGGCCATGGAGCGCCGCCGCGCCAAGTGCGTCAGCTGGTATCTCGACATGACGCTCGTGCGCAACTACTGGGGCGGCAACCGCGCCTACCATCACACGGCGCCGATCAACAACGTCTACGGCCTTCACGAGTCGCTGCGGATCGTGCTCGAGGAGGGGCTCGAGAACCGCTGGAAGCGCCACGAGGAGGCGCATCAGCGTTTCGCGCGGGGGGCGGAGCGGCTGGGCCTGGAGTTCCAGGTGAAGGAGGGGCGGCGGCTGCCGCAGCTCAACGCGATCCGGATTCCCGCCGGCGCCGACGACAAGACGGTGCGGCGGCGACTGCTCGAGGAGCACGGCATCGAGATCGGCGGGGGCCTCGGGGAGTTGGCGGGCAAGGTCTGGCGCGTGGGCCTCATGGGATACGGCGCCCGGCCGGAGGTGGTGGACCGGGCGCTCGAGGCGTTCGCGCGGGTGCTGGGGAAGTGACGGCTTCGCGGCGCGGATTTCTCAAGCTGGGCGGGGCGCTTCTGGCGGCCGGGTGCGCGCCGGGCGGGGCGCCGCGGGAGCGGCGCGTCCCCGTGGTGGACGCGCACGTCCATTGTTTCGCGGGGCCGGACGATCCCCGCTTCCCCTATCATGAGCGCGCCCCGTACCGTCCCGACGAGGCCGCTCCGCCCGAGCGGCTGCTTTCCCTCATGGACGCGGCCGGCGTGGACTACGCGGTGGTCGTCCACCCCGAGCCGTACCAGGACGATCACCGCTATCTCGAGCACGTGCTGGACGCCGGGCGCGGGCGGCTGAAAGGCACGTGCCTTTTCTTCGCGGACCGTCCCCGCGCGATCGAGGAAATGCGGGCGCTCGCGCGCCGCCGGCCGGAGGTCGCGGCGGTGCGGATCCACGCCTACGCTCCGGAGCGGCTGCCCCCGTTCGGGCGGCCGGAGTTCGCCGCCTTCTGGAAGGCGGCGGCGGACCTGGGCCTGGCCGTGCAGCTGCACTTCGAGCCGCGCTGGGCCGCCGGCTTCGAGCCGTACCTGCGGGAGTTCCCGGGGGTCCGCGTCCTCGTGGACCACCTGGGGCGTCCGCTTCAGGGCACTCCTGAGGAGCACGAGCGGGTCGTGCGCTGGTCGGAGCGGGAGCGCACGTGGATCAAGCTTTCGAGCCTGGCGCCGCCGACTCAGTATCCGCACCGGGACCTGGGGCCCGTGGTGCGGCGCGTGGCGGCGGCCTATGGGGCGGGGCGGCTGCTCTGGGGCGGCGGATTCGACGCGCGCGCGACGGCGGAGTCCTACCGGGCCGCGCGCGAGCGGGCGCGGGCGCTCGTGGCGCATCTTTCGGCGGCCGAGCAGGCGGAGGTCCTGGGCGGGACGGCGGCGAAGCTTTTCGGATTCGCGGCCTGAGG
>DATLZA010000050.1 GCA_035574235.1 Planctomycetota bacterium
AGAATTCAGACGAGCAGCGCCCCCACCGGTCGCCGGCCGGACGCCCAAGGCCGCGCGGATGCGTCCCTGAACCGAGGGAAACTTCGGGAATATCCACGCCCCAGCGGCCCCGCCTTCCCGTTCACTGGACGGAGCGAAGGCTGGAGTGTACCATGCCGGCGGCCTCGGTCCGAGACCGTGACCTCCGGGAAGCCCTCCCGAACCGGCACCCTCGAGAGGACGCATGGGCATGGCCCAGCCGAAGATCAAGGAGATCGCCAAGCATGGCAAGCGTTGACCCGATCATCCTCTTTTTTCTTCTCGGCATCGCGGCGGGACTCCTGCGCTCGGACCTGCGGATCCCGTCGGCCATCTACGATTTCCTGAGCATCTACCTCCTGCTGGCGATCGGTCTGAAGGGGGGCGTCGAAATCTCCAAGTACTCGCTCCTCCCGCTCCTCCCCAAGATCGTCGCGGTCGTCAGCCTGGGCATCGTGCTGCCTCTGATCGCCTATCCCGTTCTCCGCCGCCTCGGAGGATTCAAGCGCGCCGACGCCGCCTCGGTCGCCGCCCACTACGGCTCGGTGAGCGTCGGAACCTACGCGGTGGCCCTGGCGTACCTGGCGACCCAGAAAGTGGAATACGAATCGTACACCACGCTCTTTCTCGCGCTTCTCGAGATGCCCGCGATCATCGTGGGCGTAACGCTGGCCCGCGGAATCGGAGGCCAGACGCCCTGGGGCCGGATGGCCCACGAAATCCTCACCGGAAAGGCGATCGTCTGCCTCCTGGGCGGACTGCTCATCGGGTGGATCGCGGGCCACGACGGCCTGAAGTCGATCGAGGGGTTCTTCTTCGACCTCTTTCGAGGCATGCTGGCCCTGTTTCTTCTGGAGATGGGACTGCTCTGCGCGGCCCAGATGGGCGCCCTGCGCCGGTACGGAGCTTTTCTCGTCGCCTTCGGCATCCTGATGCCGCTCTTCTCCTCGGTCGTGGGCTGCGCCCTCGGCCGCACGCTCGGACTGTCCCCCGGGGGCACGGCGCTCCTGGCGGTGATGGCCGCCAGCGCATCCTATATCGCGGTGCCCGCCGCCATGCGCATCTCGGTCCCCGAGGCCAATCCGACCCTGTCCCTGGCCGCGTCCCTGGGCGTCACCTTTCCCTTCAACGTGATGGTGGGCATTCCGCTCTACCTGGCAATGGCCCGGTGGATCCACGCCCGGACATGAGGTGCCGCATGAAGCCGCATATCGCAAAGCTCGTCACCATCATCACCGAACGGGTCATCGAACCCGAGATCATCCGCGAACTCGACGCCCTGGGCGCTCCCGGATATACGATCTCCGATGCCCGCGGCAAGGGACACCGGGGCGTTCGAGACGCCGGCTGGGAGCATGGAGAGAACATCCGCGTCGAGGTGGTATGCGAGGACCGACTGGCCCAGGCCATCGCCGACGTTCTCCGGGAACGCTATTATGAAAACTACGCCATGATTCTCTTCATCAGCGACGTGCAGGTCCTGCGGCCGGAGAAATTTTCCGGCGGGAAGGGAGAATCGCCATGAAGCCCCTGGTCGGCGTCATCATGGGCTCGGCCTCGGACTGGGACACCCTGCGCCACGCGGCGGAAACCCTCGAGGCCCTGTCGATCCCCTATGAGGTCGAGGTGGTCTCCGCCCACCGCACGCCGGACAAGCTGTTTCAGTACGCCGGAGACGCGGCGGCGCGGGGACTGGAAGTCCTCATCGCGGGCGCGGGAGGCGCCGCCCATCTGCCGGGGATGACGGCGGCCAAGACGGTCCTGCCGGTCCTGGGCGTACCCGTCGCGACCCCGGCGCTTCAAGGCATGGATTCCCTTCTCTCGATCGTCCAGATGCCCGCGGGCGTCCCCGTCGGCACCCTCGCCATCGGCCGGGCCGGCGCCGTCAACGCCGCCCTCCTCGCCGCGGCGATCCTCGGGAACAAATACCCCAGGATCCGCGAGGCCCTCGAGGAATACCGCCGCAAGCAGACGCAGGCCGTGCTCGACCGGCCGGATCCGCGAAAGGAAGGCCCATGATCGTGGGCATCCTGGGAGGCGGGCAGCTGGCCCGCATGCTGGCGCTGGCCGGAACCCCCCTGGGATTGAACTTCCGCTTCCTCGATCCCCAGCCGGACGCCTGCGCGTTTCCCCTCGGAGAGGCGCTCGTGGGCCCCTTCGACGATCCGTCTTCGCTCCAGAACCTCGCCCGGAACGCGCGGGTGGTCACCTACGAATTCGAGAACGTCCACGTCGGAGGCGTCGAACACCTCGCACGCCAGGTCCCCCTCCTTCCTCCGCCGGGCGCGCTGGCCGTCAAGCAGGACCGCCTGCGGGAAAAGCAGCTTTTCGTCGAACTGGGCCTTCCGACGGCGCGCTTCCGGCCGGTCCAGACGGAGCGCGACCTCCGCGAGGCGGCGCAGGCGTTCGGCTTCCCGCTGGTCCTCAAAACCCGCTCGCTCGGGTACGACGGAAAGGGACAGCGGATCGTCCGTGGAGAGGAGGAAATGGACGGCGCGCTCGCCCCTTTCGGAGGCAGCCCCCTCCTCGCGGAGGAGTACGTCCCCTTCGATCGCGAGGTGTCCGTCGTCGCCGTCCGCGGGACGTCCGGGAACATCGCATGCTATCCCCTCGTGGAGAACGTTCACCATCAGGGCATCCTGCACCGCTCGAGGCCCCGGCCCGGCGATCCGTTCGCCGCCTCCGCCGCCGAGTACGCGCAACGGCTCCTGACCCACTTCGACTACGTGGGGGTCCTGGCTGTGGAATTCTTCCAGGTGGGCGCGCGGCTCCTGGCCAACGAGTACGCTCCCCGCGTTCACAACACCGGCCATTGGACCCTCGAAGGCGCGGAAACCAGCCAGTTCGAGAACCACCTTCGCGCCATCCTCGGCTTCCCTCTGGGAGCCACATCGGCCGTCCGCCCCGTCGTCATGATCAATTGCATCGGAGGCCTTCCGGACCGGGCGCGCCTCCTGGAAATCCCCGGCGCGCACCTGCACGCGTACGGAAAGCCCCCGCGGCCGGGCCGCAAGGTGGGCCATGTCACCCTGCGGGCGACGGACGAACGCGACCTCGAGGAAAAACTTGAGAAGGTGAAACGTGTCTTCACGGACAGCGGCCTCTGGCCTTCGGCTTCGCCGCCGCCCCGGTAACCCCCTCCCCGCGCCCGGCCCCCGTAACGCCCGACCCCGCGCCGGCTCAGGCTTCGGGCGCCGAAATGATCAAAATCGCCCGCGAAACCCTGGAACCCTACCTGGCTTCTCTTCTGGGCGCCCCGGTCCGCATCCTCGCGCTGGAACCGCTCCGCCCCGACGGACCCGCCGGCGCCTCCAAGCGGTATGGGTATGGAGCCCCCCTGCGCGTCGAATACGAAGCCGCCGGCCGCCTCCGGCGCGCCGTTCTGACCACCGTCCGCCCCGGACCCTTCGGCCACGAGGACATGTCCGACCGCGCCCGCCTCCTCCTCTGGAGCCACCGCGCCTATAACCGACTGCCCCGCCACGCGCGGTCCCTCGACGTGGGAGCGATCCTCGCCCCCGGAAACCTCGTTTCGCTGGGCGCCGCCGAGGAGTTTTTCCTTCTGACGAACTTCATCGAAGGCCGCGGCTACCACGAGGACCTCGACGGGCTCAAGAATCTCGAGACGCCGTCCGCCCTGGACCTCGGCCGGGCCGACGCCCTCTGCGATTACCTCTGCGAGATCCACCGACTCCGCGGCCCCGACCCCGCGCTCTACACCCGCCGCATCCGCGAGCTCGTGGGCCACCCGGAGTGCGTCATGGGCCTCATCGACAGCTATCCGCGCCGCCACGGCTTCATCACGCGCGAGCTCCTCCAGGACGTGGAACGCCTCTGCGTGGAATGGCGCTGGCGCCTCAAGGACCTCACCTACCGTCTCCGCCAGGTCCACGGCGACTTCCATCCGTGGAACATCCTCTTCCACGGCCCCCGCGAATTCACCGTGCTCGACCGCTCCCGCGGGGAATGGGGCGAACCGGCCGACGACGTCGCCAGTCTGACCCTCAACTACCTCTTCTTCGCCCTGCGCCGCCGCGGCCGCCCGGAAGGGGCGCTCGACGTCCTCTTCCGAAGATTCTGGAGCCGCTATCTCTCCCGGAGCGGCGACCGCCAGATGCTCGAAGTGGTCCCTCCCTTTTTCGCCTTCCGCGCGCTCGTCCTGGCCAGCCCCCTCTGGTACCCGGACCTCCCCGAGTCCGTCCGGCGGCTCCTCTTCCGCTTCATGCGCAACGTCCTCCGGCATTCCCGCTTCGACCCCGAGCGCGTGCCCTCCTACCTCGAACGCGATCCGTGAGCTTCGCCGTCTGGATCACGGGCCCGCCCGCCGCCGGAAAGTCCACCCTCGCGGCGGCCGTTCGCCGGGCCCTGGCGGCGCGCGGCCTGCGGGTCGCCGTCCTCGAGTCCGACGCGGCCCGCCGCCGGCTCACGCCCCGCCCCCGCTACGACGAAAAGGAACGCGAAGCGTTCTACGCCGCCCTGGTCTGGATCGGAAAACTTCTCGTCGATCACGGCGTGCCGGTCCTCTTCGACGCCACCGCCCACCGGCGCCGGTGGCGCACCCGCGCGCGCCGCCGAATCCGCCGGTTCCTCGAGGTCTACGTCCGGTGCCCGCTCGACGTCCGCCGCGCGCGCGATCCCAAGGGACTCTACCGCAAGGCGCGGGAAGGCCGCGCCCCCGCCCTGCCGGGCGCCGGCGTCCCTTACGAGCCGCCCGAAGCCCCCGACCTCGTCGTGCGCGGAGACCGGGACGACCCCGGCGAGGCCGCCCGGCGAATCGTCCGGGAACTGGCCGCCCGCGGGTACCTCAAGTAGGATGGGTCCCCCATGGAATGGCTCTGGATCGCGGTCCTGGCCGCCGTCCTCTTCGCGGCCAGCCTTGCCGTCACCGCCGCGATCCTGGTCCGCCTCCCGGCCGACTACTTCGCCCGCCCGGTCCGCCCCCTGCGCCCGGCGGGAGGCTGGACGCCGCTGCGCCTCGCCGCCGTCGCGGCGCGAAACCTCGCGGGAATCGTGCTCGTCCTCCTGGGACTGCTTCTTTCGCTCCCCGGAGTCCCCGGCCAGGGACTCCTGACGATCCTGATCGGTCTTTTTCTCATCGATTTCCCGGGAAAGTACCGCCTGGAACGGAAAATCATCGGCCAACGATCGATTCGACGCTGGGTGAACCGCCTCCGCGCCCGCGCCGGCCGCCCGCCCTTCCAGGTGCCGAACGGCCCCGCGCCCTGATCAGGCCGTCTCGTCGAGTTCCCGCAGAAGCGCCGCCGGATCCACTTCGTCGGGCATCCGGAGATCCCCCCGCGGGGAGAGACTCACGGTCCCCACCTTGGGCCCCGGCGGAAGACACGTTCTCTTGAACTGCTGGCGGTAGAAACGCTCCAGGAACACCTTCAGCCACCGCCGAATCTCCGCCGGCCCGTGCGCGCCTGCGAACGCCAGCTCCGCCAGCGCCGCCAGCTTCCGGGGACGGAACCCGTGCCGCAGATGATGAAAGAGAAAAAAGTCGTGAAGGATATATGGCCCGATGAGCGACTCCGTGGCCTGCGCGATCTTCCCCTCGGGCGTGGGCGGCAGAAGCTCCGGCGAAATCGGCGTCGCCAGCACCCGCTCCAGAACCGCCCGCGTAGGTCCGTCCGCCATACGCTCCGCGTACCAGCGTACCAGGTGGCGCACCAGCGTCTTGGGAACCGAAGCGTTGACCGCGTACGAGGCCATGTGGTCGGCGTTGTAGGTGCACCACCCGAGGGCCAGCTCCGACATGTCCCCCGTGCCCACGACGATCCCGCGATGGCGGTTGGCCAGGTCGAAAAGAATCTGCGTGCGTTCCCGGGCCTGCGCGTTCTCGTAGACGAGATCGTGGACCGACGGGTCGTGCCCGATGTCCCGGAAATGCTGCTCCACGGCGCGCCCGATGGGGATCTCCCGGAACGAAACCCCGAGGCGGCCCGCCAGATCGGCCGCCTGGGCCCGCGTGGCTTCCGTGGTCCCCAACCCCGGCATGCTGACCGCCAGCGCCTGGACGGGCGGCCGCTTCAGCTTCCGCAGCGCCTCCACCGTCACCAGAAGCGCCAGCGTGGAATCCAGCCCGCCCGAAACCCCGACCACCGCCGCCTCCGCCCCGGCCGCCAGAAGACGCCGCGCCAGGCCCGTGGACTGAATCGCCAGAATCTCCCGCGCCCGCTCCCCGACCGTGGCCGGATCGTCCGGCACGAACGGAGTCCGCGAGTACGCGCGATCCAGGCGTCCCAGAGGCGGCGGCGGTCCCAGGCGCTCGACCGCATAGCCGGCGCGGGCCGGCGAGGATCCGAACGTGACGTTCCTGGCCCGCTCGAAGGCCAGCCGTTCCACATCCACGTCGGCCGTCAGGAGCCCCCCTTCGAACGCGAACCGCGGCCCCTCCGCCAGGATCGTCCCGTTCTCCGCCACGAGCGCATGGCCCCCGTAAACGACGTCCTTGGTGGATTCCAGGGGTCCGGCGGAGACGTACACGTAGGCCGCGTTCAGGCGGGCCGACTGCTGCCGGACCAGATCCCGGCGATAATCGGCCTTCGCCACAAGTTCGTTGCTGGCGTTGAGCCCGAGGATGACCTGAGCGCCCGCCAGCGCATGTTCGCCGCTCGGCGGAAGCGGCGCCCAGAGATCCTCGCAGACCTCCAGGGCGAAGAGGAGGCTCCCCACCTCGAAAAGCTGCCGCGCCCCCAGGCGGAAGGTCCCCAGAAGCCCGTCCGCCACCGTCGCCTCCACGCCCGCGCCGGAGCTGAACCAGCGCCGCTCGTAGAATTCGCCGTAGTTCGGAAGATGGATTTTGGGCACCGTGCCCCGGACGCGCCCGCCGTGCAGGACGAACGCGCAGTTATACAGCCGGCCGTCCGGAGCCCGGTACGGCGCCCCCACCGCCAGCGCCAGGGGAAGCTCGGCCGTCCGGTCCGCCAGCTCCCGGAGCGCTTCCCGCGCGCGCGCCAGGAGCCCCTCCGAGTGGAAAAGGTCCTCGCAGGTGTAGCCCGTCAACGCCAGCTCGGGGAACGCCGCCACGCACGCCCCGCGCTCCGCCGCCCGCCGGGCCCAGAGGGCGATCTCGGCGGCGTTCCGGGCGGGATCGGCCAGATGAACCGGGGGACTCGCCGCCGCGACGCGATAGAAGCCCAGCGCACCGTAGTCCACGCGCATAGTATAGGGGGAATCGCCGCGGAAGGAGAGAAAATGGGAACCGCGTCCGGCGCTTGCGGAGCAGGCCCTTCCGGCGCTAAGCTGTCCGGACGCGTTCCGCCGAAGAACGCAAGGGAGGCCATCCGATGAAAGCGCTCGTCTACACGGCCCCGCGGCGCGTCGAGATCCAGGACCTTCCGCGCCCCGAACCGCGTCCCGGGGAGGTCCTTCTCCGCGTGGCGCTCACCGGCGTGTGCGGCTCGGACATCCACGGGTTCCTGGGCAAGAGCGAGCGCCGCAAGCCGGGGCTCGTCCTCGGCCACGAGGCGGTGGCGACCGTGGCCCAGGTCCACCCGGGCGTTTCCGGCTGGGAACCGGGCCGGCGCGCCGTGGTGAACCCGCTCCTGAGCTGCGGCGCCTGCCCCTCCTGCCTGGCGGGACGCCAGAATCTCTGCTCCACGTGGCAGCTCCTCGGCATGGACCGCCGCCAGGGGACCTACGCCGAGTACGTGGCCGTCCCCGCCGCGCAGCTCTATCCCGTCTCCGACACGCTCCCGGACGCCGCCGCGGTCCTCGCCGAGCCGCTGGCCAACGTGGTCCACTTCTACCGGATCTCGGTGACGGAGACCCCGGAAACGGCCGCCATCCTCGGCGTCGGAACGATCGGGACGCTGGCGCTTCTCCTGGGACGCCTGCGCGGAATCGGAAAGATCGTCGTCCTCGACCGGAACGCCGACCGCCTGCGGACGGCGCGCGAGCTGGGCGCGGACCTGGCGCTGGATACGCGGGAGCCGGGAGCGATCGAGGAAGCCCGCCGCTTCCTGGGGGACGGCGCCGAGTACGTCGTCGAGGCCGCGGGGCACGCCGAATCGCGCCGCGCGGCCGTGGCGCTCTGCCGCAAGGGCGGCCGGATCGTCTTCATCGGCATGGCCGACATGGAAACGAGCCTCCCCTGGATCGAGATGATCCGGGACGAAAAGGCCGTTCTGACGACCTTCGGATACACCCCCCGGGATTTCGCCGCGGCGCTGCGGCTTCTGGAGGCGGGCCGGATCCGGCTCGACCGCTGGACGGAGATCCGCCCGCTCGAGGAAGGCCAGGAGGCGTTCGTCAAGATCGCCGACGCGCCCGGCAACGTTCTCAAGATGGCGTTCCGGGTGTGATGCCGGCTCCTCATTTTGTTGCGCGCCGGGCCGCGGACGGGCTATCCTTTCCGGGACTTCCATGATCCACGGTTACAACCTCTACGTCGTTCCGCGCGACCCCGCCTTCCGCCCCACGCCGGCCCAGGTCCAGGAGACGGTCAAGTACCTCGTGGAGCGCCTGGATCTGGAGGGCCGCGAGTTCAGCGTGGACGGCGAGGACGAGCTGCCCCTCCAGGACGCCCTCGAGCGCCTGCGGGCGGCGGCCGGGTCTCCGACCGGCGGAGCGGAATGCCTGGTGTCCTTCGACGATCTGCTGTCGGGGGAGCTTTTCGGCTACGACCCCGAATCGGAAACGCCCGACGAGAACTACTGGGCGGACGAGCTGAAGATCCAGATCAACGGCGCCCCCTTCCCCTACGCCGACTGGGAGTACGAGGACGCCTGCTGTCCCAAGTGCGGCACCCGCATCGAGCAGATCGCCGATCTCCTCGTGGAGCTGCGGGTGACCCTCGAGCCCGTGCGCTGCGGCTGCGGCGCCGCCACGCCGCCGCACGAGCTGCGGATGACGAGCGGCGTGCGCCTGGCCCAGTTCGCCGTGGCCTTCCTGGGCAACCGCGGATGGCTCCACGAGGTGGAGGACGACCGCGAGGCCTTCAAGGACGACAGCTTCCTCCCCGCGCTCGAGGAGATCCTGGGCACCGATCTCGAAGTGCTGGCGATTTCCACGTAAGAGGCGGATCGCCGGAGGGGAAACAAAAAGCGCTCCTTACCCCACCTCGATCCGCCGGCGGGCCGGCGCCGGAACGCGCTCGCCGGGCGTGAGGATCCCGCGGTAGTTGAGGGGATCCGCCGCGGCCACCGAAATCGGCCCGCCCTCCGTCCCGCGCTTGCGCACCGCCCGAAGCAGCGCCACGGCCTCCGGAAGCGCGTACTGCTCCCCGGAAAAGCCCGCCACAAAACGGCCGCCCCGAACCTCGCCGCGCAGCTCCCATCTCCGGTAGACCCGCACCAGATCGCGCCACGGCACCGGCTGGCGCTCGCGATCGAGGACCCGCCGGAAGACCACCCCCGTGCGGCGAAGCAGCTGCCGCGCCACGAATTCGACCGCCTCTTCCGAAAAGGGACCGTCGGTCGTCCTTCCCGCGTCTCCGCGAAACAGGCTCCAGCGGCCGGGCACCGCCGCCGGCCCGCGGCGACGCGAGGCCGGAACCAGGAGCCAGCGCAAGCCCCCGAACGAGTCGCACGTCGCCAGCCCCCGGCCGATGAGCTCCCCCAGCGCCCGCTCCAGGTGCTCCGGCAGAAGCCCCGCGGCGCGGCCGAGCTCCTGAAGGAAGAGCGCCCCGCGCAAAACGAGCGCCTCCCAGGCCTGCCGCGCCGGTCCCGAAAGCCCCTCGCGATCCGCCGGAGGGGCCAATCCCCGCCACCGCTCCGCCTCCTCGCGCGGCAGAAGACACACGGGCGTCGTCCGAATCGCCGCCGCGCCGCTGCCCCACAACCGCCCCCAGACGACCTCCCCGGAAAGCGTGAGCTGGTCCAGCCATTCGCGGCGGTACTCCCGCACCCGGGCCGGCAGGACCGAGCCCTCCCACGCCGCCGCGGGAATCTCCACCCCCGCCAGCTGCCGGACGACGTCCAGAAGCCCCCGCGGACCTTCCGCCCGATGCTCCGCGTCCACGTGCTGCCAGCAGGCCAGGAACCGCAGAAACTCGGCCGCCGTCACCGGCTCGATCTCCCGGCGGAGCCGCTCCAGCGTGTACCGGTGAATCCGCGCCAGAAGCCGCCGCTCGCACCACCCGGGGCGACCCTCGAAACGTCCGCGGAGGACCACGCCCTCGGCCTCCAGCGCGTACAGGAGAGGGTCCTCCAGGAAGACCGGCCCCAGCGCCTCCAGCCGCCCGCGCAGCACCGCCTTCGGGTCCCGCGACGCCTCCGCCGCGAACCAGCGGTCTCCTTCCCGGACCACCCGGCCCGCCGCGGCGAGTTCCTCGATCCACGCGCGCCACGGGCGCGCTTCTTCGTCGGTGACGTATCCCATCCAGAGAAGCGCCTCGTGCAACTCCTCGGCGTTTTCCGGCCGCGGCCAGGCTTCCTCGCGCACCCTCCGGATCGCCTCCGGGTCGAGCGCCCCCAGCTCGTCCGCCGTCCGGGCGTCGAGCGTCCGGCGCGCCAGAACCGCCTGCGTGCGGCGCTCCTCGAGCGGCGCGTCGTCGAGGAACGTGTAGGGCTGGGCCGCCAGGATCCCCGCCGCAAAGGGCGAAGGCGCCGGCAGATCCACCGCCCGCCGTTCGATCCGTCCGTCCCGCAGCCCCCGGAGAACCTCGAGGAACCCCTCCACGTCCATCGCCTCGGTCAGGCAATCCTCCACCGTCTGACGCACGAGAGGATGGTCCATCGGAACCTCGAGGTCCCCCCCCGGAAGCGTTTCCGGACAGGCCGCCGCCTGCGGGAACGCCGCCGCCAGAAGATCCTGAGCCCGCATCCGCAGAAGCGCCGCCGGGACGCGCCGGCCTCCCTGAAAGCGCTCCACCAGCAGCGCCCTCTGGACGTTCCACCGCCAGCGCGTTTCGAACATCGGCGCCGCCAGAAGCGCCTGAACGAGAAGATCCCGCGCGGTGTTCGGGTGCAGATAATCGAACACCGCCTCCAGGGGAAAGCTGTGCTGCGGCCCGAGCGAGAGAACGATCGCCTCCTCGTTGGCCGCGGCCTGAAGCTCGAACCCGAAGCCGCGACAGAAGCGCTTGCGCAGCGCCAGACCGAACGCCCGGTTGACCCGCCCCCCGAAGGGGGCGTGCAGCACGAGCTGCATGCCGCCCGATTCGTCGAAGAAGCGCTCCAGGATCAGGCGCTTCTGAGTCGGCGCCGCCCCGAGCGCCCGCCGTCCCGCCTCCAGGTACTCGGCCGCCTGGACCGCCGCCGCTTCCGAAAGGCCCGTCTCGCGCACCAGCCACTCCGCGTCCCGGCACTCCTCCCGCAACCGGGCGATCTCCGCGGAAAGCTCCGCCGTCCGCGACGGCGCCTCCCCCAGCCAGAACGGAATCGTGGGCGGCTGACCCCGCGCATCGGCCACCCGCACCACCCCGGGTTCCACCTTAAGCACCTTCCAGGAGGCGTTCCCAAGCTGGAAGATGTCGCCCACGTTCGACTCGACGGCGAAGTCTTCGTGGAGCGTACCGAGAACGGTCCCCTCGGGCTCGAGAACCACCTGGTAATCCGCCGTGTCCGGGATCGCTCCGCCCGAGAGGATCGCCGCAAGCCGCGCCCGCCGCGTGGCGCGGAGGCGGCCGCCCACGCCGTCCCGGTGAAGAAGCGCCCGCCGGCCCTGCGCGTGCAGCCGCACCGCCGCGTCGAAATCCTCGCGTGAAAGATCCCGATAGGGCCACGAGCGGCGCGCCAACTTCCAGAGTTCCTCCTCCTCCCACGTTTCCGGCACGCACGCGGCCACGATCTGCTGGGCCAGGATGTCCAGCGGCCTCGGCGGCTGAGGCGTCCGGTCGAGCACCCCCTGCCGCACGCAGCGAAAAAGCGCCGCCGCCTCCACCAGCTCGTCGAGCGTCAGCGGGAAAAGCCGCCCCTTGGGGACCTTCCGGAGCGCATGGCCGGAACGTCCCACCCGCTGGAGGAAGGTGGCGATCGATCGCGTGGCCCCCACCTGGATCACGAGATCCACGTCCCCCACGTCGATCCCCAGCTCGAGAGACGCCGTCGCCACGAGCGCCCGGAGCCGCCCCTCCTTCAGCCGCCGCTCGGCCTCCAGCCGATGCCGCCGCGAGAGGCTCCCGTGATGGCTCGTGACGTGTTCCTCCCCCAGACGCTCGGCCAGCCGGGCCGCCAGCCGCTCGGCCATCTTGCGCGTGTTGACGAAAACGATCGTGGTCCGATGCTCCCCGATGAGCTCCGCCATCCGCGCGTAGATCTCCTCCCATGTTTCGTGGGAACAGACGGCGGAAAGAGGGGACTTCGGCACTTCGACCGCAAGATCCAGTTCCCGGAAGGTGCCGGTGTCTACGAGGGCGCACGGGCGGTCCGGCCCCACGAGAAACCGCGCCACGTCCTCGAGGGGTTTCTGCGTGGCCGAAAGGCCGATCCGCTGAACCGGCCCCGCCAGCGCCTCGAGCCGCTCCAGCGAGAGCGCCAGGTGCGCCCCCCGCTTGTCCCGGGCCAGCGCATGGATCTCGTCCACGATCGCCGTGCGCACCGTCCGCAGGAGCCCCCGCCCTCCCTCACTCGTCAGAAGAAGATAGAGCGATTCCGGCGTGGTCACAAGGATGTGCGGAGGCTTGCGGGCCATCCGCGCGCGCTCCGACGCGGGGGTGTCCCCGGTCCGTACCAAAACCCGCACGGCCGGCAGAAAGGGATCGTTCGCCACGATCTCCGCCAGCGGCCCCGCGAGATTCCGCTGGATGTCGTGGCTCAGCGCCCGAAGCGGGGAAACATAGAGAACCCGCGTCTCGTCCGGAAGATGGGGCCCCTGACGGATGAGCCCGTCGATCGCCCAGAGAAAGGCGGCCAGCGTCTTGCCCGTCCCGGTCGGCGCGGCGATGAGAACATGGCCCCCCTCGCGGATCCGCGGCCATCCCTCCCGCTGAGGCGCGGTCGGCGACCCGAACCGCGCCCCGAACCACCGGCCGACCGCGGGGTGGAAGGAGTCCAGAACCATAATCCTTCAGCGTACGCTCCGGCTGCGACCGGATAGGTCACTTCACCCGGCGCACTTCCGAAGCGCCTCGAGGTGCCGGGGTATCGCCGTCCGCGGATCCTCGGCCGCCTCGTATTCGAGCGTCACGTACCCCCGGTAGCCCGCCTTGCGCAGGAGTCCGAAGATCCGGGCGTAGTCGGCGGGCTCCTTCTTCCCGGCGCGGTGGACCTCCACTTTCACCTGGCAGGTGACGGCGTACGGGGCGCAGCGTTCCAGCTCCGCGTACGGATCCTCGCTGTGGAAGTTGCCGCCGTCGAGGTTGAAACCGAACCAGTCGTGCCGGATTGCGCGGGCGAATTCCAGCATCCCGTCGGCGGTCGCCACGACGCCGCCGTGGTTTTCGAGCGCCAGGACGACGCCGCGCCGGCCCGCGTGGTCCAGGCACGCGCGGATGCACTCGATCGCCCATCCGCGCGCGGTCGCCTCATCCACCCCCCGGGGGGCGCGCCCCGCGAAGATGCGGATGGCCGGCGAGCCCAGCTCCGCGGAGACGTCGATCCACTGCCGGACCCGCGCGATCTCCCGCTCGCGCTCCTCACCCGGCGGCAGCGTGAACGTGTTTCCGATCGGGGTGCCGGTGATGTCGAGCCCCAGGCGGATCGCTTCGCGCTTGAGCTTGAGGACCGCCTCCGGCGCGATCGGCTTCCGGAAGTAGTATTCGGTCAGTTCCACTCCGTCGAATCCCCAGTCGGCGCTCTTCTGAAGAAACTGCTCCAGCGTCATCGTGGGATTCTTGAGATCGAGCTCCTTGCGGAGCGAGTAGGCGGCCAGGCTCAGCCGGTACCGCGGCGGCGCGGCGGGCGGCTCCTGGGCCCCGGAGACCGCCGGAAGCGCCACGGCGCCCGCGACTCCGGCCTTCAGAAAGAGACGGCGGCTGGCCTGAACGTCCCTCATGGTCCGGTCCTCCCGAGACGAATCACGAATCGTGAATATATAACGCCCCTCGAGAAGCGCCGCCACCTTTGAACCCGCCGCGGGTTTTTCTCTTGAGCCTTGCGCAAGGAGCCCGCCATGATCCGCCGCCCGCGCGCCGCCATCGCCGCCGCCGTCGCCCTCCTGGCCGCCGTCGCGTTCGCCCTCCAGGATCCGCCGCGCCCGCCGCGGCCCGCCGACGCCCCCATCGTTCCCGCCGCCGAACTTCCCGTCCGGCCGGGAACACGCCTGTCTCCCGGCGGCACCTACGACAACCAGCCCGCTCTCGCCGTCGCCTCCGACGGCACGCTGTGGACGGCCTACGTGCGCTACGTCAACCGGAAGGCGGACGAGGTCGTCGCCGTCCCGCGTCAAGGCGATCGCGTTTCGGCCCCTCAGGCGATCTCGTCGCGACCGGGCCAGTACATCCGGCCCGCCGTCGCCGCCTCCGGAAAGGACGTCTGGTGCGTCTGGACCCGGACCGAGCCGGACCGGGTGGCCTCGATAGAATTCAGCCGATGGCACGACGGCGCCTGGTCGCCCGCCCGGCGGCTCCTTCCCGACGAGACGCGCCCCCATCAGAATCCCGAGATCGCCGCCGGCCCGGACGGCCGCGTCGCCGTCGTCTGCCAGATCCACGTCGGCCGCGAATATGACATTGCGCTTCTTCTCTGGAACGGGAAGGAGTGGCTCGCGCCCCAGATCCTGAGCGCCCCGGGCGCCAACGACTGGGATCCCGCGGTCGCCTTCGACGCCCAGGGTCGGTGGAACGTCGTCTGGTGCGCCTTCGACCGGGGCGACTACGACGTCTGGTTCCGGCGCGAGGGCGCGGCGCCCCGCCGCCTGTCGGCCCGCGGAGAATACGATCTGCACCCGTGGATCGCGGCCGCGCCGGACGGAACGCTCTGGACGTCGTGGGACGTGGTGCGCATCCCGCGGCACGGCAATTCGGGGCGCACGACGATCACCGGGGCCAACCGGCCTTACGACAAGGTCGAGGGCGGCTATCAGGACGGGACGACCCTTTCGGTGGTCGAAGTCCGGGTCATCGACGGGGACGCCGTGCGCCGTCCGGGGCGGCCGCGCGACGAAATCCAGGCGCCTCAAGGCTACCGGATCGCCCACACGGCGCTGGCGAAGGTGGCCGTCGCGCCGGGCGGCGAGCCGTGGGTGTTCCACCGCGTGCTCCGCCGGGCCGCCCGAACGGGGGGCATCGGCTTCTATTGGGATCTGGTCGGCCGGCCCTTCCGCGAGGGACGCTGGGGCGAGCCCGTGCGATTCGAAGGGGCGGACGGCTATCTCGAGGAGCCCTCCTGGGCGGCGGGGCCGGGCGGGCTCTTTGTCGCCTACGGCGGCGAACGGCGGATTGCGCACATCCCCCCCAGGCCGGTCCAGGACAAACCCGAGGCCCCGACGATTCACGACGAGTCCGTTCCCCACGACCATCACCGGGACTTCGACGCGAGCCGGGGATGGAACGGAGAAGTGTATCTGGCCGCGGTGACGGACGCCTCCGCTCGGGGCCCCAACGCGTCCGATCTGCCGGAAGCTCCCCCGCCGGCCGAAGCCGGGGTGGCGGATCTGCCGCGGGTGGAGCCCTATGAAGTGACCGTGGGCGGAAAGACCTACCGCCTCCTCTGGGGAGACACCCACCGCCACTCCAACGTTTCCCGATGCAGCCAGGGGAACGAGCCGTCGCCGGACGATCTTTATCGCTACGGAACCGATATCTGCCGGTACGACTTTTTCGCCCTGAGCGATCACGCGGAGGACCCGCGGCAGGCCGGCTACGACGTGATCGACTACTATTGGTGGAAGCAGCAGAAGCTCGCGGACCTCTACCACGTGCCCGGGTTCATGAGCGTGCTTTACAACTTCGAGTGGTCCCTCACGTACCCGCACGGCCATCACAACACGATCTTTCCTTCGCGCCCGACGATCCGGCTGGACCGGAGCCTGGCGGCCTCCTCGACGCTGGCCGGAGGCTGGAAGTTGCTCGAGAAGAACGGCCTGCGCGCGATCACGATCCCCCATACCGGAGCGGATCCCGGCATGGGCACGGCGTGGGAAGTCCAGGATGACCGCTACCAGAGGCTCTGCGAGATTTTCCAGGCCTGCCGGGGTTCCTACGAGCATCCCGGATGTCCCCGGGAGTTCTTCAACACCCGCAACAAGAAAGGCTTCTACTGGAACGCCCTCGAGAAAGGCTACCGCATCGGCGTCATCGCCTCGAGCGACCACGGGTTCGGCGTGGCGTACGCCTGCGTCTACGCGCCGGAGAACACGCGCGAGGCGGTCTGGCAGGCGATGTGGGACCGGCGCACGTACGGGGCCACGACCTACGGGCTGGTCCTGGACCTCAGAAGCGGCCAACGTTGGATGGGCGAGGCATGGACGTCCGAGGACGCGCCGGAGCTTGAAATTTACGTGCGCGGGGCCAAGCCTCTGCGTTCGATCGAGATCCTGGGCCGCTCCCGGGTGCTCTATTCGGAAGGGAGCGTCGAACGCCCGCTCCATGTCGCGGAACGGCGCCTGCGCTGGACCGACCCCGAGTGGGCGGCGCAGGAGAAAGAGCAGTGGTACTACGTGCGCGTGATTCAGGTGGACGACGAGATGGCGTGGTCGAGTCCCGTCTGGGTCCAGCCGGCGCGGCCGCGGCGCTAGCGCCCGACGCGTCGGCGCGCCGCCGAGCCGCCTTGACACGCTTCCGGCTCCGTCGTTAGGCTCGAGGCATGCTCCTCCGAGCCCTGGCGCTCGCGACGCTCGCGGCCCTTCTCTCCTGCGCGTCCGCCCGGCCCCGTTTCGCCTTCGATCCGGAGCGCGAGGAAGGCGTCCATGGCGGCGTGGACGTGGAATGGTGGTACCACTTCGGCTGGCTCTCCGGCGAGGCGGGCGGCCGGTGGGCGTGGTTTTCCTCCTTCTTCCGGTATCAGCCCAAGGAAGGGCCTCTCGTCCGCTACCTCATTTATGACCTCACCGACCTGGAAACGGGGGAGCGCAGCTACGTCTCGCGCGTCGGGGCGGAAGCGCTTCCCGCGATCGCCGCGGTGACCGGAAACCCGAAACCGCCGGAGCCCCATGGAGTGATTCCCGGCGCGCCCCGGGAGCGGCCGGGGGATCCCCTGCGCCTGACGTACGGGGACGATCTCTTCGAGCGAACGGGCCCGGGCGCGTACCGCCTCAAAGTCGGCCCCGTGGATCTGGAACTTCGCGCGCAGGCCCCGCCCATCCCCGTGGAGGGGACAGGGCTGACGGGCCTCCACCGGCCCGACGACATGCACTATTACACGATCCCGCGGCTGGCCGCCGCCGGGGCCGTCCGCGGCCGCCGGGCCGCCGGGACGTTCTGGTACGACCATCAATGGGGCGCCTCCTGGGTCGGCCCCACGATCGGATGGTCCTGGTGGGGGCTTCAGTTCGACGACGGAACCAGCGCCAACGCCTACGTCCTGCGGGACGTCGCCTCGGGGTCGGTCCATCGTTCGATCCTCACGTGGAACGACGGTCGGGTCGAACGGCTCGAAGCCCGGCCGCTCGAGGAATGGCAGGCGCCTTCCGGAACGCGCTATCCGATTTCGTGGGAGCTTTCCGCGGGCCGGTATCGCCTGAAGATCGAACCTCTCTTCAAGAATCGCGAGTGTCCCATTCTCGGCGGAACGACGATTTGGGAGGGACCGGTCCGCGTTTCGGGCAGCCTTTCCGGCCGCGGGTTCCAGGAACTCGTGGGGTACTCGAGGCGATAGCTCCGCCGGAACGCCGCCCGCTCACTCCTGAAAGATCGGAAGATAGCGGAACGGGATCTGAAGGACGAGGGTGGCGCACGAGGTGCCGAACGCCCCGCCGTACCCGTCCTGTTCCCATCCCCCGGTCTGCCGGTTCTGGGACTGAAGCAGCTCGTTGCGCACGACGGCGTACCCGCGGGTCCAGAAGACCGGCTCGCGGCGCTTGGCGAAGAAGCAGGCCTGTCCCGCGTAGAGGTGCGCGTAGTAGTCGTGGTGGCCGCCGCGCCCCCGGCGGCCCGTGAGGAAATCCATGAGGGCGGACATGCCGCGCTTGACTTCCGGAGCATCGTAGAGGCCGTACATCGCGAAGACGCACATCCCCGCCGCCGTCAGGGCGTAGGTCCCCCCCGACCCGCGCGACCCCAGACTGTAGGCGATCGTCCCGTCCGGATAGCTCGACCGGCGGATGTAGTCGATGCCTTTGTCGATCACGCGTTTGTTGACGGCGATGCCGCCGTTGCGGGCGGAGCGGAGCGCCTGCACCTGCGTGATCGTGACCGATCCCTCATGGCCGTTGGGCAGCGGCTCGTAGGTCCATCCGCCGTTGGGGTCCTGGCTCTGCTCGATGATGGCGACGGCCTTCTGGAGGCGCTCCTTGACGCTTTCGTCCCCCAGGTCCACCATGTCTCCGCACATCCCGTAAAGCTCGGCCAGGAACCAGGTGGCGTACCCGTGGCCGTGCATTCCCGAACCGCCGAGCCCCCGTCCGGCCGCTTCGTTGATGTACCCGGACCGGGAGCAGCACTTGAGGATGAACTGAAGACACCGCCGGACGTTCTTGGCGTACGGGCCGCGCACGGGCGTCGAGTTGCTGGCCAGGAACGCCAGACCCGCCAGCCCCGTGAAGGCGACCTGGCACGTGGAGCCGATGGCCCCGGAAGTGTACTGATTGCGGGCCAGCCATTCGAGGCCGCGGCGGATGGCCTGCACCTGTTCGGGAGTGACTTCCTGGAACGCGCCGGGCGCGGAATCCTCCTGGGCCGCCGCCCACGCGGGGACGCCCAGCGCCGCCGCCTTGAGAAACTCGCGACGGTTCATCTTCCTAGGAATTATACGCCGCGCAAGGCCCCGGCCGGGAGATCTTCCGTCCGGCGGGCCCGCGCCCTACAATGTCCGCCCATGCTTGAAAAGCTGCGCCGCACCCTCGACATGATCAAGGTCCAGCATTCCGTCTTCGCTCTTCCGTGGGCGTTCGTGTCCGCCTTCTACGCCGCGGGGGGGCTCCCCACGGGCGCGCAGATGTCCTGGATCCTCGTCGCCATGGTGTCGGCCCGAAGCGCCGCCATGGCCTTCAACCGCATCGCCGACCTGCGCTTCGACGCGGAGAACCCCCGCACGAAGGACCGGGCGCTCCCGTCCGGACGCCTCACCGTGGGCTTCGCCTGGGGCTTCACGCTGGCGATGATCGCGCTTTTCTTTCTGTCGGCGGCGATGCTCAACCCGCTGTGCCTCAAGCTCGCTCCGGTCGCCCTGGCCGTCACGATGGGCTACTCGTACACCAAGCGCTTCACCGTCTTCTGCCACGGGTTCCTCGGGCTGTCCCTGGCGATCGCGCCGATCGGCGCATGGCTGGCGGTGCGGCCCGACCGGGCGGGCCACCCCCTGCCGTACCTCCTCGGGGCGGCGGTTCTCTTCTGGATCGCCGGGGCGGACATCCTCTACGCCTGCGAAGACGTCGAATTCGACCGCCGGAAGGGCCTGCGCTCCGTTCCGGCCGCGCTCGGCCTGCGGGGGGCGATGATCGTCTCCGCGCTCTGCCACGGGGTGGCGGTGGCGGCGCTGGCGGCGGCGGGCCGGGCGGGCGGGCTGGGCCCCTGGTATTACGCGGCGGTGGCGGCCATCGCGCTCCTTCTGATCTACGAGCACGCCATCGTCTCGCCGACCGATCTGCGGCGGGTCAACCGCGCGTTCTTTCACGTCAACGCCGTCGTCAGCGGCGTGATTCTGGCCGGGGGGATCCTCGATCTTTTGACGAGACGCTAAACGCGCCGGACCGCCTTCGGGCCGAGAAAGGACTTCAGGGCCTCGCGCCACGGGCGCAGCCGGATCCCCGCGCGGGCGAGCTTGGTCCCGTCCAGCACCGTATAGCGGGGCCGGAGGGCCGCGCGGGCCCCGAACCCCTGCCGCCGGGGCCGCAGCGACACGGACCGCTCGCCCAGCATCTGGAAGGCGACGCAGGCCGCCTCGTAGGGGGTGGCGTCGTCGGGCGGCGCCACGTGCCACACGCCCGTCTCCCCCCGGCGCAGCAGCTCCAGCGTCGCGTCCGCGAAATCGAGCTGATACGTCGGCTGCCCCCGCTGGTCGTCGTGGACGAAAACCACCTCCTCCGTCTCCCGCGCGTCCAGCGCGTCGCTCAGGAAGTTGCGGCCGTACGGCCCGAAGAGCCACCCCGCCCTCAGGATAAGATAGCGGGGCGCGTGGCTCATCACCGCGAGTTCCCCCGCCAGCTTCGTGTCGCCGTACACGTTGATCGGGTTGGGCGGGTCCTCCTCGCCATAGGGCGTCGCGCGGGTGCCGTCGAAGACGAGGTCCGTGGAAGGATAAACGACCAGCGCCCCCACCTCCGCCGCGGCCCGGGCCAGATGCTCCGCCCCGTCCCGGTTGGTCAGATACGCCCGCCAGCGGTCCGTCTCGCAGGCGTCCACGTCGGCCACCCCCGCCGCGTTCAGAATCACGTCCGGCCGGATCTCGCGTACGCGCTCAAGAACGTCGTTGCGCCGCGTGACGTCCAGATCCGCATGCCCCAGGGCGACGACCTCGGGGCCCGATTCCAGCCGGGACCGCCAGGCCCGGCCCAGGCCGCCATAGGCGCCGACGACGAGGATTCTCCGGATGCCGCTCAACGTTCCACCTCCCCGGCCGCACCGTCCGGCATAGACTCCCGGGGCCGACAAGCCTATAATACAGCCCGTTTCCCCTTTATGAAAATTTACCTCCTGGGGCGGGGGCACCGGCTCGAGCAGATCCGCAACGCTCTCGGCCTGAGCAAACTGAACGCCGTCCGCGTGGACGGGGACCCCGCCCAGGTCCGCTTCGACGTCCCCGAACGGTCCGTGGCGCCCGGCGACCTCATCATCGTGGCGGAGTTCGAAGAGGCGCCGCTCCGGGCGGTCCTGGACAACCTCGCCCGCCAGAAGCTCCCGGCCAAGGTCATGGTCTTCACGTCGCTGCCGAGCCGGCCCTTCGCCCGGGAGTACCCGAATTTCCTGTTCCGCGACGAAGGGCTCATTTACAAGAACGAGCTGCGCGAGCTCCAGCGACGCGCCGCCGGCCAGCAGAAGGTCGAAACGATCCGCCAGATCGCCCAGGGGCGCCCCTTCCTGACGGTCATCTGGGGCAATCCCGACCCGGACGCCATCGCCAGCGCCTACGCCCTCTCGGAACTCGTCCGCGACCACGCCCGCGAGACGGCCATCGCCTACATGGGCGAGTTCACGCGTCCCGAGAACGCCGCGATGGTGAACCTCCTCAAGATTCCCATGCGCAAGTTCTCCCCGTCCGCGATCGCGCCCGAGACGATCGTGGCCACCGTGGACGCCCAGCCCTCCTTCTTCCAGCTCGACGGGCAGCTCCGCTTCGACATCATCATCGACCACCATCCGCTCACCGATCTCGGCCCTCACCGCTTCGCCGACGTGCGCCCCACCTACGGCGCGGCCTCGACGATCCTGACCGAGTACTACCAGGCCTCCGGCGCCCGCATGACCAAGAAGATCGCCACCGCGCTCTTCTACGGCCTCAAGATCGACACGGGGAACCTGACCCGGAACGTCAGCGACGCGGACGTGGCCGCCTTCCGGTACCTGCGGGTGCGCGCGGACGAGAACCTGGTGCGGACGATCGAGCTTTCGCAGCTTCCCGTCGAAACGCTCGACTATTTCGCCGTGGCCATCGCCAACAAGAAGATCGCCCGCGATACGGTGTTCGCCTACCTCGGCACGATCCCGAACCCCGACATGTGCGTCCACGTGGCGGACTTCTTCATCAAGCTGACCGGGATCTCGTGGGTGATCGTGGCCTGCCGGTCCAAGGACCGGGTCGTCGTGGTCTTCCGTTCGGACGGCCTGCGCAAGCACGCGGGCCGCCTGGCGGAGGCGCTCTTCCTCGACTACGGCTCGGCCGGCGGCCACCGCACGATGGCCCGGGCGGAGCTCGAGGTGGGCCGGCTGGTGGCGGAACTCCGGGAGCCCACCGACGTGGCCATCGAGGAGTGGCTCCTGCGGCGCCTGGCCGGGAAGATCCGGGCGCTTTCCCCCTTCGCCGCGGCGGCGGCCCGTCCCGGCGTCTGAAATTTTTCTTGCCCCCGCGCGGGGTCGGTGGGATATGATCCAGGGCCTGCTCGACGGCGTCTACAACCTGATCCACGAGGGCCGCTACGAGGCCGCCCTCCAGGCCGCCAAGCGCCTCTCGATCGAACGGCTCAAGGAGAACCGGCGGGCCGAGGCGGCGCTCGCCTTGGCGGCGGCGGGCCACGCCCTGTGCCTCCTCAACAGCCCCTCGAAGGCCCGCAGCTTCGCCCATGAGGCCCACGACCTGGCCGCCCGCGCCGAGGATCGCCGGGCGGCCGGGTACGCCCTGGCCGTGGGGGCCCTGGCGCGGCTGCGGATGGGCGAGTACGACGCGGCCGACGCCCTCATCGACCGCGCCCTCGAAGCCCTCCAGAAACATCCCGAGGACGCGGCCACGGCGTTCGCGCGCCTGGTCTCCGCGGAGCTTTCGATCACCAAGGAGGACTTCGTGGAGGCGCGCGTCTTCGCGGAAGACGCCTTCGCCGCGGGCGCCTCCCTCGACCTCCCCTGGGTCAAGGCCCGCGCCTGCCTCGTCAAGGCGGTCTGCGAGGAACGCACCGGAAACGTCCCGGCCGCGCTTGAGATCCTGGGCCGGGCGGAGGAGGAGCTGCGCCGCCGGTCGGACGCGGAAACCTACTGGCTCGTCAAGAGCGCCCTGGCCCACGCCTCCCTCAAGGCGGGCCAGGAAAAGACCGCTCAAGCCCACCGGAAGGCCGCCGCCCAGGTCATCGAGGAGATCGCCGCCGGCCTCTCCCCCGAGGGGCGCGAGCGTTACCTTAAGAGCTCCGCCGTCGTCCACGCCCTGGGCGGGGATCCGCAGTCGGCCAGCGGCCTCTGGAAGGTCCCCGTCCAGATCGACGCCCCCCGCAAGACCTCGCCGTCCTCCACGGACGCGTCGCTGGCGGCCCTCCGGCCGGTCCTCGACGTCATCAAGAAGATCAACACCGAGCTCAACCTCCGCAAGCTCATCACCATGATCCTCGACACCATGATCGAGTTCTGCAACGCCCAGCGGGGGACGATCGTCATCTTCGAGGGCGACCGCTTCAAAATCGAGCTTTCCCGCGACCGCTCCCGCCAGGAGCTCCCGCGCGGCGAGGTGGGCGTCTCGCGGACGGTCCTCAAGTTCGTCCGGGACCACGGCAAGCGCGTGGTGGCCGAGGACGCCTCCGTGGACCCGCGCCTGCGCCTGATCGACAGCGTGCAGGACCAGTCCCTGATGTCGATCCTCTGCGTTCCGCTCCGGGTCAAGATGCGCCTGATCGGCGCCGTCTACCTCGACAATCCGCATGTCGTGGGCGCCTTCGGTCCGCGCGAGATCGAGATCGCCGAAGTCCTCACCGACCACGCGGCGATCGCCATCGACAACGCGCTCCTGCACATCAAGTCGATCCACGACGCGCTGACGAACCTGTTCAACCACCCCCACTTCGAGAAACGCCTGGAGGGCGAGGTCGCCCGCGCCCGCCGCCACGGGCGTCCCTGCGGGCTGCTCATGATGGATCTGGACGACTTCAAGGCGATCAACGACACCCTCGGTCATGAAGCCGGCAACGAGGTCCTCAAGGGCGTCGCCCGGCTGCTGGCGGCGACCCTCCGCGGCGCCGACACGGTCGCCCGCATCCAGGAGCGGGACGCCGGCCCCATCCTCGCCCGCTACGGCGGCGACGAATTCGAAATCATCCTGCCCGAGACGCCCCGCGAGGGCGTGCGCAAGGTCGCCGAACGGATCCTCCAGGCCGTCCAGAAGGAGGAGTTCCGCTACGGCGACCGGGTCCTGAAACTCAACCTTTCGATCGGCGGGGCCGTCTACCCGGACGACGCCGAGAGCGCCCGGGATCTCCTCCTCAAAGCCGACGAAGCGCTCTACGCCGCCAAGCGGGCCGGCAAGAACCGCGTGGTGCTTTACGAGCCGCCTTCACCCGGAAAACCAAGTGCGGATGCGCCTGCGGCCCCCCCCACGCCTCCGCTTTCGTAACACGCCTCCGGCGCCGGCCCTTGACGGGCTGGGAAGGTGGATCTAGCATACCGAATCATGAAGGGCGAGATCATTGTAGCGGAGGCGGTCTCCCTCAATCAGGACGGCACCTTTTCCCTCCTCCGGGGCGGCATCGATCGGGTTTGGCCCCCCGCGGAGGGACGGCCCATCGTCTTCCGTGGAGGACTCGTCTTTCGCATGGTCGCCGGGCCGACCGAGCTGCGACGCCACGAATTCCGAATTCTATTCGTCAATGAAGACGGCAAGCCTTTCGCGCCCGAGATTAGCGGGAACGTGGACTTCACCACTCCCGGAGGGGCCGTTATGGCCCTCGGGGAGCTGCAGCTTATATTTCCCAAACCCGGAAGATATGTGATCGCCGCTCACGTCGATCAGCAGGAGATCGCATCGTATACCTTGACCGCTCTGGAGTCGCCTCCCAAAAAGTGAGGATGCCCATGCACCATGCGGAAAAGAACAAAGTGACTCTGCGAAAGCGGCATGAGGCGGCCCCGCCGGAGCCGACGTGGGGCTATTGCCTCGAGGAGCCGGCCGTTCGGATCCAAGAGGCCCCCGCCGCTGCGGCCCCCGTGCAGGTTGAGCCCGCCCCCTCAAAAGTGGCACAAGGTGGAATTCTCATCACGGAAGCCGTCGTCATGCCTTTGTCCGAATGGGAACACCGGCAACGGGTTGAGGCCGCCCTGGAAGAGACCAACCGGCTTTACGGCGATATGCTCCGCCGTCTGGCTGAGTGATGACGGTCGAACATCTCACGCTCTCCGACATCCTGAGAATTCACCAAGACCAGTTGGCCCGATATGGGGGATTGGACGGCGTTCGAGATCCCGGCCTTCTGGAGTCCAGCCTGGCCCAGCCCAGGGCAACTTTCGACGGACAGCCCCTGCATCCGAGCCTGACGGCTATGGCCGCGGCGTATCTCTTTCATCTCGTGAAGAACCATCCTTTTTTGGACGGAAACAAACGCACAGGGGCCGTCGCCGCCCGAGTCTTCCTCGGAATCAATGGTCACGTTTTCGAACCCCCGGCGTCGGAATACGAAGGAATCGTGAGAAAAGTTGCGGGGTGCTCCGCCCGTAAAGAAGAAATCGCGTCCTTTATCCAAAAATTCTGCCGGTCGAACCCGCCCCCCTCATCAGGGCCGGCATCTCGGCCGTAGGACCGGCCGGAAGAATGGACGTCAGGGGGGGCTGACGGCCCGCCCCTCGGAACTCGCCCCTGCCGGCCGCGCGGCCCCCTACGAAGGAGTCACCGGCGATCCTGCGGGCCGTCTCCCCGGACGACGCCGAGAGCGCCCGGGATCTCCTCCTCAAAGCCGACGAAGCGCTCTACGCCGCCAAGCGGGCCGGCAAGAACCGCGTGGTGCTTTACGAGCCGCCTCCCAAGGACGCGGCGGCTTCCGCTTCGGGGGCGTGACGCTTCCGCGTCGGCGGCTCTCTCCCCCGGCGCCGGAATCGCCCCATCGAGCCCCGGGTTCGTTATAATCTCCCCCGTGCAGGACGATCTGGCCTTCGGCGCCATCGCCGTACGGGAAGGATTCCTTACCCAGAATCAGCTCGACGAGATTCTCGCCCGCCGCGACGGGCCTCCCCTGGCCGACGAGCTCCTCGAACGCCGCCTCCTCACCCCCGAGCAGGTCCAGGCGATCCGGGACATCCTGCGCGTCCATGCGGCCGATCTCGGCGCCCCCGGCGAATCGGGCGGCATCCTCCAGCACGACCGCTTCCTCCTGCCCTGCACCCGCTGCGACACGTACCATCTGATCCTGGGACTCCCGGACGGAACCCGCTTCGTCTGCCGCAAGTGCCGCGCCGTCCTCACCGTTCAAAGGCCCGCCCCGCCACCGACCTCCGCGCCCGCCCCACGCGCGTCCGACCTCCCCCGCGTGGGACCCTATCGCCTCCTCCAGGAAATCGGCCGCGGCGCCATGAGCACCGTGTACAAAGCCGTCCACGCGGACACCGGCCGTACGGTCGCCCTCAAGATCCTTCGCGCCTCGGACGGTTCCACCGGCGCTTCCTCCCTGGCCCGTTTCCGCCAGGAAGCCCGCGCCGCCCGCCGCCTCTCCCATCCGTCCATCGTCGCCGTCCACGAGGCCGGCGAGGAAAACGGCGCCTCCTACATCGTCATGGACTACGTGGAGGGCAAGACGCTCGACCGCGCCCTCGCCGAGGGCAACCTCACGCTGCGCGCCTTCGTCACCGTCCTCGAACAGGTCGCCCGCGCCGTCCACCACGCCCATCAGTACGGCATCGTCCACCGCGACCTCAAACCCGCCAACATCCTCCTGGACGCTTCCGGCGCGCCGCACGTCACCGACTTCGGCCTGGCCAAAATGGACCACATGGAGCGCTCCGCCACGCGCGCCGGCTCCTCCCTCGGCACGCCGTACTACATGTCCCCCGAACAGGTCGAAGGCGACGTCACCGGCACCGACGCCCGGAGCGACATCTACGCCCTGGGCGTCATGCTCTACCAGGCCCTGACCGGACGGGTGCCCTACCCGGGAAGTTCCGTCCTCGAAGTCTACCGCGGCGTCCTTTCCGGACGCCTGACGCCCCCGTCCCAGCTCAATCCGGACGCGCCTCCGGAGCTCGAAGCCGTCTGCCTCAAAGCCCTCCAGCGGGACAAGACGCGCCGCCATCCCAGCGCCCGCGAGTTCGCCGACGACCTGCGCCGCTGGCTGGATCGAACCGCCGACCCATGCAGAAACCCGAAGACAACCTGATCGGCCGCACGCTCGAGAAGTGCCGGATCCTGTCCAAACTCGGCACGGGCGGCATGGGCTCCGTTTATCTGGCCGAACACTTCGGCCTGGGCCGCCGCGTCGCCGTCAAGATCCTCCCCGCCGACATGAGCCGCGACCCCGAGTACGTCGCGCGCTTCATGCGCGAGGCCACCACCGCCGGCCGCATGGAACACCCCAACATCGTCCAGGTCCACGACGTCGGCTACGCCGAAGGCCGCCACTTCATCGTCATGCAGTACGTGGACGGCGAGTCCCTCTCCACGGTCGTCGAAGAACTCGGCGCCATGGACCCCCGCGACGCCGCCCGCGTGGCCGTCGGGATCCTCCGGGGTCTCCATCACGCGCACGAACAGGGCGTCGTCCACCGCGACGTCAAACCCGACAACGTCCTTCTGGCCAAGGGAGACGAGCCGAAACTCCTCGACTTCGGGCTGGCCATCGAACAGGAAGCTTCCCTCCACCTCACCCGCGACGGCATGGTGGTGGGAACCCCCTACTACCTCTCCCCCGAGCAGGCCCGCGGCCACAAGGCCACCCCGAAAAGCGACATCTACGCCGCCGGCGTCACGCTGTACTATCTCCTTACGGGAAAACGCCCCTTCACGGGCGCCACCGCGCTCGCCGTCCTCAACAAGCACATCCACGAGCCGCCCGTTCCCCCCATGGCCCACAATCCCAAGGTCCCCAAAGCCCTCAACGACATCGTGCTCAAGATGATGGCCAAGCGGCCGGAGGACCGCTACCCCACCGCCGCCGCCGCGGCCGACGATCTCGAACGCTTCCTCACGGGCCGCGAGGTGCGCGTCCGCCTCCCGTGGCGGCTGCCCTACCTGTCCCCCCGCGCCCGATGGGCCGCCGGGGCCGGCGCCGGAGCGCTCGTCCTGGCGGCGGCCGTCCTCGCCGTGGCGCTGTCCGCGGGCGACCCGCCCCCCTCGC
>DATLZA010000051.1 GCA_035574235.1 Planctomycetota bacterium
CGGGCGATTCGAGGATGGCCGCCAGGCGCGGCGCCGCCCGGCGTTCGCCCCGGCGGGCCAGCGCGCGGGCGGCCGCCGGATCGGGCAGGAGACGGAGCAAATCTTCGAGGGATCGATCCAGAGGCAGCGTCGCCGAGGGCGCCGGCCGTCCGCCCGGCGGAGGGCCCGTCCAGCGCACCCGGTAGAGGCCGCCGCGGGCGGCCGTGTCGCGGATGCTCCCCGTCGGGCAGTGGTGGACATACCAGCTTCCCGTGTCCACGACGAGGAGACTTCCGTCGGGGGCCTCCAGGACGTCCGAGGGGTGAAAGTCCGGATCCTCGGTGGTTACGAAGTCCGATTCGCTGGAGCGATAGGTCGAACCCTCGCGGCGGAGGGCGTGGGCCACGACCTTTCGAGCGTTGTGTTGGGCGGAGAAGAGCCGACCGCGGAATTCTTCGGGAAAGGCGGCGCCCTCGTAGCGGGCGAGTCCGCTCAGGGCCACCGCGGGAAAAAGGGCCAGCGCGGGAAGGGGATCTCCCGTCACGGGGTACGGGGTTCCGGTGTCCGGAGCGTAGGGGTAAAGGCCCCCTTCCACGATGTGGACGAGCGCGTCGCGCATGCCCCCGGCGGGTTCCTGAAACCAGTTGAGGGTGCCCACGACATCTCCGCCGGGAAGGAAGACGACTTCAATGAGGTTGACGAAGCCGCGGGCCACGACTTCGGGGTCCGATCCGTCGGGGCGGCAGCGGAAGAGAATGCCGCTCGTGCCGGTCAGCGTCGTTCCGTCCCGGCGGCGCAGCGCGTAGCCGTCGGGGGTGCCCATCGTTCCGTAAAGCCGGCCGTCCGGTCCGAAGACGAGTCCGTGGAGGCTTCCGTTGTCCTTGTGGCCGAATCCGGTTTGAAGGACGGTGCGGCGGTCGGCCCGGCCGTCGCCGTCGGTGTCCTCGAGCGCGACCAGATCCGGCGGGTCGGCGGCGTAGAGTCTTCCGTCCCGCCAGGCCAGACCCATCGAAGGGCTCAGCCCCTCCGCGAAGAGACGGGACGTTTCGTAGCGCCCGTCGCCGTCCCGGTCTTCGAGCACCCGGATGCGGCAGCGGCGCCGGAGTTCCTGGAGCTCGCGGTAGAGATCCTCGCCCGACGACTCGGTGACGTAGAGGCGCCCGCGGTCGTCGAAGCAGGCGAACATAGGAAAGGTCACGTCCGGAGGCGAGACCTTTTCGATCGAAAAACCCGGCGGGACCCGGGGCGGTTCCTGGGGAGACGCCCCGGCCAGGACCAGAGCCAGGAGAGCCGGAGGGACGCGCCGGATCATCGACTTCTTATACGGTTCCGAAACGTAGAATAGATACACGACGATTGCTCGGTCGAGAGACCAGGAGGAAGGAGATGGGTCCGAAGCCCCGCATCTGCCCGGACTGCGGACCGACGGTGACGCGGAGGGACTTTCTCCGGACCGCCGCCGGGGCGGCCGCGGCGGTGGCCGTTCCCGTGCCGCGCCCGGCGCCGTCGGACGCGTCGCCCGAGGAGCTCGTCAAGCGGCTCTATCAGAGCCTTTCGGCCAAGCAGCGCGAGGCGGTCTGCCTGCCCTGGGACCATCCGAACCGCACGCGCGTCGGCAACAACTGGGCGGTCGTGAAGCCCTCGATCGGCGGTTTCTTCACCGCCGAGCAGCAGCAGATTCTGCGGGATCTTTTCCGCGGGCTCGTGACCGAGGACGGATACGAGCGCTTCCGGAAACAGATGCAGGACGACTACGGCGGCTTCGAGAGCTACCACGTCGCGATCTTCGGCGATCCGACGTCCGGCCGCTTCAACTGGGTCATGACGGGGCGGCACCTGACGATCCGGTGCGACGGAAATTCCACGGAGGGGGCCGGCTTCGGCGGTCCGATCTTCTACGGCCACGCGGTCGAGTTCAACGAACGGCCGGACCATCCGGGCAACGTCTTCTGGCATCAGGCCCGGCTGGCCAACAAGGTGTTCGAGTCGTTCGACGGCCGCCAGAGGGAAAAGGCGCTCGTCCAGAAGTCGCCGCCGGACGACGCCAAGAGCATCGCGCTTCGCCCGCCGGGCCCGGAGGACGGAATCTGCGCGGCGGAGCTTTCGCGCGATCAAAAGGACCTGGTCGAGAAGGTCCTCAAGGAGCTTCTGGCGCCGTATCGTCCCTCGGACGTCGAGGAGGCGCTGGGCATCATCCGCGACGCCGGAGGCGTGGACAAGCTCCACCTGGCCTTCTACCGGGAGGGCAACCTCGGGGACGACGAGATCTGGGACCGCTGGATGCTCCGGGGACCCTCGATGGCCTGGTATTTCCGCGGCTCGCCCCACGTGCACACGTGGGTGAACATCGCGCGGACGGCCTGAGGGGCGGTCAGGTTCGGAACGCGAACGCGCGCGCGGGGTTGTCCACGAAGGCCTTTTGGAGGTGCTCTTCGGACGCCCCGAGCCTCCGCGCGCGCTCCCGGAATTCCCCGAGGAGATAGTCCAGCCCCGGCCGGCCGCCGTAGCTTCGCCAATAGGCCGGCCGGGCGGCGTCGGTGCCCAGAAGGATCCGGTCCGGGAATTCGCGGGCCATCGCGACGAACAGCCCGAGCGTGGGGTTCGTGTCATCGAGGGGACCGCGGAACACCCGATCGTATTCGAGGAAGACGCCCCGGCGAAGAAGACACCGGTGATACTCCGGGTCCGGATGCCGGTCGGTATGGGACAGAATGACGTGCGAGGGGTCCACGCCCCGCGATTCGAGGAAGTCGATCTGTTCCGGGCCGCGGCCGGCTTCGCAGTGGGTGAGGACGGGGACGCCGGTCCGCCGATGCGCCGCCGCGCCGGCTTCGAAGGCCGCGCGTTCCGCGTCCGAGAGCTCCGGCCCGTCGGAGGCGAGCTTCACGAGGCCCGCCCGATGAGAGGCGCGCCGCGGCGCGGGGCCGCCCGCGTCCAGGGCGTCGATTCCCTGTTCGATCTCCGCGACGAAGGTTTCCGCCAGCTCCTCGACCGTGAGGCGGTAGCGCCAGTGGCCCTCGGGGTAGTAGCGGGTGCGGTGGAGCCCCGTGGCGGCGACGACGTGAAGGCCGCTTCGCCGGGAGATCTCGGCGAGCTTGAGAACGTTGCGGCCGGCGTCGCAGGGCATGCAATCCACGACCGCACGGCCGCCGGCGGCCTTCACCCCGGCCAGTTCCCGAACGGCGTTCTCGACCGAGGGGAGCCGCAGGTCCGGCGAGAGCTGGGTCACATAGCTCGGATCGATGATGAGGTGCTCGTGGGAAAGGCACGCCCCGAGAGCCTCCGGGGGGATGTCCCCGAGGACGGTCCGGATGAAGCTCATGGCGCGACCTCCCAGGCCAGGGCGGCCGCGCCGAGGACGCCCGCGTGGTCGGGGAGGCGGGAGACGCGGAGGGGGACGGGTTCCCCGGGCGGCCAGCGGTAGACATGGCGGCGCAGGTGGGCCCGGAGGGGACCCAGGAAGGCGCGCGCCCCGCGGGCGGCGCCGCCGCCGAGGATGACGATTTCCGGCGCGTACACGTGAATCGCCGAGACGAGGAACCATCCGAGGTTGGCCGTCCAGACGGCCAGCTCGTCCCGGCAGAGCGGGTCTCCCTGCGCGGCGGCGCGGAGGACCGCCTCGAAATCCACCGCGTGCGGATCGCGGCGGTAGAGCTCGGAGAGCTTCGAGGGAATCCCGCGGGCCAGGCCGTCGCGCACCTGCTGGGCGAGCGCGGTGGCGGAGCAGAGCATCTCGGCGGTGCCGCGGGAGCCGGTCAGGCAGCGGCGGCCGCCGGCGGCCTGGATCGTGATGTGGGACATCTGGGTGCCGAACTGGAGGTGCGGGTCCCGCAGGATCCGGCCGTCGAGGAGGACGCCGCTTCCCACTCCGGTGCCGATCGTGACCGTGAGCGCCCAGCGGCGGCCGCGCGCCCATCCGTACTTCCATTCGGCGATCATGGCCGAGCGGGCGTCGTTGTCGGCGACGACGGGAACGTCCCCCGCGGCCCGCCGGAGCCGCGGGACGAGCGGGAAGCCCTCCAGATCCCGCAGGCGTCCCGGAAGAAGAACGACGCCCCGGTCCGGCCGGACGGCGCCCGGCAGAGCCAGGCCCACGGCGCGCGGGGGGGTTCCGAGGCGGCGGTGGAACGCGCGGACTTCGGCGGCCAGGCGCGCCAGCAGGAACCGCGGTCCGCGGTGGGCTTCGGAGGGGGCCACCCGGCGGGCCAGCCAGCGGCCGGAGCGGGAGACGGCGCCGGCCTTGAGCCGGGTTCCCCCGACGTCGAATCCGACGACGTAGTCGGTCATGGCGGTGTCTCCAGGACGGCGCCGAGGTCGCGCAATCGGTCGCGCAGGAGCGGGAAGGGCACGTCGCGCACGGCGCCACCGCGCGGGACGGCCAGGGCCGCGGCGGTTCCGGCCGCCTGGCCCATGGCCATGCACTGCGCCATGGACCGGACGCTCGCGTGCGCGTCGTGCGTGGCGGAGAAACAGCGGCCGGCGACGAGGAGGTTTTCGACGCTCCGGGGCAGAAGCGTGCGGAAGGGAATGCCCACGCAGCGGCCTTCGGGGAGGTACTGCCAGCGCGTGTCGGCCCCGCCGTGATGGTCCTCGATCGGGGCTCCGCAGAGGCCGATCTGGTCTTCGAAGGCGCGGGCGGAAAGAACGTCCTCCCGGGTGAGGCGGTATTCTCCGTACACGCGGCGGGTTTCGCGCACGCCGATCTGGACGCTCAGGGAGGCCAGGTGGGCGCGCTCGTAGCCGGGGACGCAGTCGCGCAGGAACCGGACGTATTCGAGGGCCTGCCGGCGCCCCTCGATTTCCGCGGCCGTGAGAAATTCGGGATCCGTGGCGTTGACGACGCGGTCGCCGCGGCGCTCGAAGGACTGCACGCGGGTCATGACGGTGGCGGTCATGCCGGGGACCGGCGTGGGATGGTCGCTTCCCTCGCGGCGGGGCAGATCGTAGCGGCCTCCGGCGGCGGCCTCGGCCATGAGGCGGTGGAATTCGGCCTTGGAAACCGTCTTGCGCCGTTCGAGGTCCACGTTGGCCATCTTGAAGGTGGTCGTGAGCGTCTGGGCGGGTTCGAACTCGCCGGCGGTTTCGAACGGCGCGCCCGCGAAGGCGCAGACGTCGGCGTCTCCGGAGGCGTCGACGACGACGCGCGCGGAGACGCGGACGAGCCCTTTTTTTGTGGCGACCAGGACTCCGGTCAGCCGGCCGCCGGAGGTTTCGACATCCTGGACCCACGCGTGAAGGAGGGGGCGCGCGCCGGCGCGGCGGGCCAGGGTTTCCCAGACGACTTTGAGGTATTCGGGATGGTAGGTGACGCCGGTTCCGGCTCCGTAGGTGTTGGGGCGCTCGAAGCAGGCGCCGAGGCGGCGGAGTTCGGAGACGACCTCGTCGGGGATGCCGCCGACGACTTTCTTGGCGCGGGCGCCGGGGGTGTAGAAGCCGTAGAACGTTTCCAGGACGGCGGTGCTCGTCCCTCCGAGGAAGCCGTAGCGTTCGAGGAGGAGCGTTCGAGCTCCGGCGCGGGCGGCGGCGATGGCGGCCGTGGCGCCCGCGGAGCCGGCGCCCACGACGAGGACGTCCGTTTCGGCGAGCGTTTCCAGCGGTCTCATCCGCTCACCCCCCAGCCGCCGTCGACGACGAGCGTGTCTCCGGTGACCGCGCGGGCGTCGGGTCCGAGGAGGAAGATCGCGGCGCGGGCGACGTCCGCGGCTTCGAGGAGGTCTTCGGAGAGCGGCTGTTTGGTCTTCATGAGGGCGAGGATCTGGGGGTCGGCCTGGGCGCGGGCGCTCATGGGGGTGCGCACGAGGCCGGGGGCGACGGCGTTGACGCGGATCTTGTGGGGCGCGTAGGTGGCGGCCATGGCGCGGGAGAGGGCGAGGATGGCGCCCTTGGAGGCGGCGTAGGCGTGGGTGGCGAAGTGGCGGCCCTGGGGGGAGAAGGCCAGGACGCTGGCCATGTTGAGGATGGATCCGCGCAGTCCGTCGGGCCCCGGGTCCTGAAGGAGCATCCGGCGCACGGCGGCGCGGCACATGAGAAAGACGCTTCGGGCGTTGGCCTGGAGGGTGGCGTCCCATCCCTCGTCGGTGCATTCGTGGACGGGGCCGTCGCCCCACGGGCGGCCGCTGACGCCGGCGACGTTGAAGAGGGCGTCCAGCCGTCCCCAGCGGGCGACGCACGCGTCGACGGCCCGCTCGGCGGAGTCGGCCCGGGTGAGGTCGGCGGCGAGGAAGGCCCCTCCGATCCGGCGGGCGAGGGACTCGGCGTGCTCGGGGGTGCGGCTGACGACGAAGACCCGTGCGCCTTCGGCGGCGGCGAGCTCCGCGGCGGCCGCGGCGATGCCGGTGGAGCCGGTGACGAGGAGGACCCGGTCTTTCAGTAGGTCACGCGAACCCATTTCTTCGTCCTCATCGAGCGGTATCCGGCGTCCAGGACGCAGTTGACGATATAGCCGTCCTCGTAGGTTTCGCGCGGGGTGCGGCCTTCGCGGACGCATTCGACGAAGTGCTTCATTTCGGCCTGATACCCGTAGGCGAAGGCTTCCTCGGGGAGGGGGCGGGTCCAGCCGAAGTCGATTTCCGCCTTTTCGATGACGTAGCCGGCGGGGCGGGAGGTGAAGGCGACGATCGGGGTGGAGCGGGTGACGTCGGTGAAGATGGAGCCTTCGGATCCGTGGATCTCGTTGCGCAGGTCGAGGCCGCCTTGGGTGGTCCAGGAAAGCTCGCAGTGGCCGATGCCGCCGGAGGAGAATTTGAGGACGAGGAGGGCGTTGTCCTCGCCACGGGTTTTGCCGTGATGGACGAGGCGGTCGCCCCAGGCCAGGACTTCGACGATCCGGTCTTCTTTCCCGAAGGCGTAGCGGGCCAGCTCGATGCAGTGGCAGGCCAGGTCGTTCATGGCGCCGCCGCCGGTGCGGGAAACGTCCCAGAAGTGGGGGCTGTGGGGGCCGCCGTGGGATTCGCGGGAGCGCACCCAGAGGACGCGCCCGATGCCGCCGGACTCGATGATCCGGCGGGCCTTGACGACGGCGGGGGAGAAGACTTCCGTTTCGGCGTAGCCGTGGAGGGCGCCGGAGGCGCGGGCGGCGCGGAACATGTCGCGGGCCTCCCGCGCGTTGCGGGCGAGGGGCTTGGTGCAGACCTGGTGGCGGCGGGCGCGGGAGAGCCGCAGGGAGACGGGCCGGTGGGCCTCGTTGGGGAGCGCGATGATGAAGAGATCGACGTCCTTCCGGGCGATCGCGGCGTCGAGATCGGTGGTGGAGGCGGGGATCTTCCACTTTTCGGCGAAGGCGCGGGCGCGCCGGGGGGAGCGGGAGTAGTTGAGGACGACGTCCTGGCCGTTCACGTCGGCCAGTCCCTGCATGTAGAAGTCGGCCACGAACCCGGAGCCGAGCATGCCGATGCGGACGGTTTTCATGGATCCCTCTCCTTCACGTGTACAGGTGCGCGAGGCTTCGGCGGTAGGCTTCGTAAAAGCGTTCGAGCTGTTCGGCGGCGCGGGCGTTGCCGGGGGTCTGGTGGCTGGGGAGAAGCACGGGGGGCTGTCCGCGTTCGACGAGGAGTTCGGCGACCCGGCAGCGGATCATGTTCATGATGACGGCGCCGGCGACGGTCGAGGCGGGGCCGGTTTTCCATTCGAGGCCCGGCAGGGCGAGCACGCAGTCGCCGGGGGGGCAGTGGTTGTCGATGACGACGTCGGCGAGATCGGCGAGCTTTTTTCCGGAGGAGTGGGCGGCGGGGGTCTGAGCCGAGTGGGCGGCGGAGAGGACCGCGATGACGGGGAGTCCGCGGCGGCGGGCGCCGAAGGCCGCCTCGACGACGACGGGGCGGATGCCGCTGGTGGAGACGATGATGAAGGCGTCGTCGGGTCCGAAGCGGAAGCTCTTGAGGATTTCCTCGGCGTAGCCTTCGACTTTTTCCAGGAAGAGGGGGCCGCGCAGGCCGTTGGCGCCGACGACGGCGGCGTGGTGGGAGAGGGCGAGTTCCACGAGGGCGACGAACCCGGGGAAGGCGCCCTGCCGGGGCATCATTTCCTCGCACATCATGCGCGAGTGGCCGGCGCCGAAGAGGAAGACGAGGCCGCCGCGGGCGATCCGGTCGGCGCAGATGCGGGCGGCCTTTTCGACGTGGGGCATTTCGGAGCGGCGGATGTCCTGAAGCAGGGCGAGGGTCGTCTCGAAGTAGGCGGAAGCGGCGTCGGTCACGGGGTCCTCCGGATGTCCACGCGGTAGCGGTATCGGTCGGCGGGGGCGATCATTTCGGCGGCCTCCAGGGGCCGCCCGTCGCGAAGGAACGTATGGCGGCGGACGACCAGGACGATGGGCACGCGGCCGCCGAGGGCGCGGGCCTCGTCGGGGGAAGGGCGCCGGGCCTCGACTTCCTCGTCGGCGCGGGAGGGAACCAGCCCGTAGCGGCGGCGAAGCCACGCGTAGAGCGATTCCTCGGGGAGTCCGGTGCGGGGCAGGTCCGGGACGAGGGCCAGGGGAAGCTCGTTGCGCATGAGGCAGAGGGGCTCGCCGTCGAGGGTCCGAAGGCGCTCCAGGAGCACGGTCCGCTCGCGGGCGCGCAATCCGAGGAGGCGGGCCACGTCGGGGGGAGGGACGCGCAGGGAGGTCCGGGCCCAGGCGGTGCGGGGCTGGCGGCCCAGTCCGGTCATGGTGTCGGTCCAGCTGGCCACGCCGCGGCGGTCGTCCTCGACGGGCGGGCGGACGACGACGGTTCCGCGTCCGCGGGTGGAGCGGAGGAATCCCCGGCGGGCGATTTCGGAGAGGGCGCGCTTGACGGTGATGAGGCTGGTGCCGAACTCCCGGGCGAGCTCCTGCTGGGTCGGCAGGAGCTGGCCGGGGCGGTAGTCGCGCCGGATCCGCTCCAGGAGCTCCCGCTCGATCTGGGCGTACAGGGGGCCCGCCTCCGGCCGGCTCGACAGGGTCATGCAGAAAAAGTATATCATTATGTCTTTTCCGAGTCAAGGGCGGCCGGCTCGATTTTTGGTCCGAAACGTCCGGGATCGGCATAGGGAGGGAGGAGGAGCGACGATCGGCGGGTGCCGGGAGGTGGAGATGAGAGCGTCGGGAGCGGGAGCCGTCGGAGCGGTTCTGGCGGTCTGGGCGGGCGCGGCCTGGGCTCAGGAAAAGGGCGTTCCTCCGGGCGTGGACGAGGAGCGGGTGGATCGGGCGATCCGCCGCGGAATCTCCTACCTGGAAGGGGCCGGTTCCCCGGGGACGGCGAGCGCGGCGAACCGTACGGCTCCATGACGGCGGGCGCCGTCGGAAGCCTCATCCTTTACGACTCCATGCTCGACCGGGACTGGAAGCGCAATCCCGCCGTCAAGGCCGGTATGAACTGGCTGACCGCCCACTTCTCGGTGACCCGGAATCCCGGTCGGGGCGGCACCTGGCACTACTCCTACCTTTATGCCCTCGAGCGGGCCGGAATCCTCTACGGTACGGACACGTTTGGGCCTCACGAGTGGTACCGCCAGGGCGCGCTCTATCTCCTCAAGGAGCGGAAGGACAACGGCCCGTGGGGCGGAGGCGAGTGGGACACGTGCTTTGCGATCCTGTTCCTCAAGAAGGCCACGCGCCCGCTGGTGGCGTCCGAGCCGGGACGCAGGAAGGGATCCGCCGGCCGGCTCACGGCTCGGCGGATTCCATTTCGATCCAGAAGCGGCTTCCCCGTCCGACCTCGGATTCCACGCCCACCCGGCCGCCCATCCGTTCGATCCCCCGGCGGACGATCGCCAGCCCGATGCCCGTGCCCGGGTAGTCTTCCGGCCGGTGGAGCCTCTCGAAGACGCGGAAGATCCGCTCCCGGTGCTCCGGCGGGATGCCGATGCCGTTATCCTCGACCCAGAGCCGGACCCGCCCGGCGCCGACGTCCGCCCTCAGGACCACCCGCGGATGCACTCCGGGGGCGACGAATTTGACCGCGTTGGAGAGAAGGTTGCGCACGACCTGGCTGAGAAGGACGGGGTCGGCCCGGACGCGGGGAAACGGCCCTTCCAGCCGGACATCCGCCCGGGCTTCCCCCAGTTCCGGCGCCATCTGCGCCAGCAGTCCCGAGAGAAACGTCCCGAGGGGGAGGTCCTGGAGACGGAGGTGCGCCCGGCCCATCCGCGTATATTCCAGCAGGTCCTGGATGAGGGCGTCGAGCTGGGCGGAGCCTTCGGTGATGCGGGCGAGGTAGTCGCGCCCCTCGGGGTCGAGCCGCTCCGCGTACTCTTCCCGAAGCACCTGTCCGAACCCGTGCATGGCGCGGAGCGGCGCCCGCAGATCATGGGCGACGCTGTAGGCGAAGGCCTCGAGCTCCGCCAGAGCCGTGCGCAGCTCGCCCGTCCGCTCCTCGACCTTCTTTTCGAGCTCGGCGTTCAGGCGCAGGAGGCGGTCTTCCGCCTCCCGCAGCCGCCGCGCCTCCTCGCGGGCCTCCCGGATGAGGGCCGCGTTCTCGAGGGCCAGAGCGATCCGGTAGGCGAGATCTTCCGCGAAGCGCACGTCGTCCGCGTCGTAGGCGGATTCGGCAGCCAGCAGCGCCACGACGCCCAGCACCCGGTCCTGAACGCGCAGCGGCGTCGCCAGGAGCGATCGGGGACGGAATTCCCGGAGGGCCTCCCGGTCGGCCGGAGAAACGCCGGCTTCCGCCGGAGTCCTTTCATCCGTGAAGAGCAGAAAAAGGCTTTGTCGGGTTCGGACGATCCGCTCGGGGAGGTCGCCCCGGAGCAGCCGTTCCGCCGCCGCCCGGCGGGAGACGTCCCGGCATCCCACCGCCGCGCGCTCCAGCGCCCCCGCGGCGTTCCGGACGTCGATCAGGCAGACTTCGGCCGCGTGCTCGGCGATCAGTCCGGCGACGTCTCCGAGGATCGAGCGCACGTCCGGGGACCGGGAAAGAATGAGGCTGGCTTTGGCCAGGAGGAGCGCGTGCTTCTCGCGTTCGGCGCGGCGGGCCGCCTCTTCCTCGAGAGCTCGACGCAGGCGCTTCTCCTCGTCCTTTTCCCCCGTGACGTCCTGGCAGATTCCGATCAGGCGCCGCAGGGCGTTCCCTTCCGAAAGAAGCTGACCTTTGCAGCGGACCCGCAGAACCGTTCCGTCGGGCCGCACGATCCGATGATAGAAATCGAACGCCCTCCCTTCCCGGAGGGCCCCCTCGATGGTCCGGCGGACCCGCAGCCGATCGTCGGGGTGAATGCGGGCGAGGTACGCCTCGTACGTCGCCTCGAACGTTCCGGGGCGCTCCCCGAAGATCTCGTACAGCGTCTCGGACCAGAACACCGCATCGTGCTCCACGTCCCATTCCCAGCTTCCCAGCCGGGCGACCTTTTCCGCCCGCACGAGGAGGTCAAGGCTCCGCCGGAGGCGGCTTTCGGTGCTTCGGATGGGAGTCACGTCCTGCGAGACGGCGCAGAGCCCCACCGGCCGGCCGGTTTCGTCGCGCACGGTGGACAGGAGGAGGGCCACCTCCAGGGCCTTTCCGTCCTTTCCGCGGAGAGTCCCCTCGAGGTAGGGGAGAGGCTCGCCCCGATGATAGCGGCTCAGGATCTCCTCCGGGTCGATGCCGAGGGAGGGCGAAAGCAGGCCGAAGGCCGGCTTCCCGACCGCTTCTTCTTTCGAGAAGCCGAAAAGGCGCTCGGCCGCCGAATTCCAAAGGGAGATGCGTCCGTCCGGGGCGATCCCGAAGATCGCCAGCGCGCAGGATTCGAGGACCGCTTCGGGACGCCAGGGCTCCGCCGGCCGCTCCTCTCCGGGGAACGGGGCTTTTCGGACGTCTTCCACGGATCCCCCTGTCCCCCGCCCCCCGCCGGCGGGATCTTCAAGACGGAACGTCCCCCTCCCGCGGCCGATCCCATCCCGTAGATCCGACGCGCCGGGGTTTCGTTATGCCGGGGAGGCCCACACGCGCCCGCCGGGGAACTCGTGGGCGTCGAGCGACTCGGACTTCATTTCGATCGAATATCCCGGCCGGAGCGGCGCCCGGTAGCGGCCCCGCTCCACGACGACGGGATCGACGAAGTGCTCGTGGAGGTGGTCCACGTACTCGAGGATCCGTCCCTCGAGGGATCCGGAGACGCAGATGTAGTCGATGAGGGCGAGGTGCTGGACGTACTCGCACAGTCCCACGCCGCCCGCGTGGGGGCAGACCGGCACTCCGAACTTGGCGGCCATGAGCAGGACCGCGAGGATCTCGTTGACTCCCCCGAGGCGGCAGCTGTCCACCTGGCAGAAGCGGATCGCGCCGGCCTGCAGAAGCTGCTTGAAGATCACGCGGTTCTGGCAGGCTTCGCCGGTGGCCACTCCGATGGGAGCGATCGCGCGGGCGATCGCCGCGTGGCCCAGGACGTCGTCGGGGCTCGTGGGCTCCTCGATCCAGAGCGGCTCGAAGCGCGCCAGCTCCTTCATCCACGCGATCGCCTCGGGGACGTCCCACTTCTGGTTGGCGTCCACCATGATCCGGCACTCCGGGCCCAGGACCTCCCGCGCGCGGGAGAGGCGGCGGACGTCGTCGGCCAGATGGGCGCCGACCTTGAATTTGAAATGGGTCCAGCCGGCCGCGCGACCTTCGCGGCAGAGCCGGACGACCTTCTCGTCGGAATATCCCAGCCAGCCCGCGGAGGTCGTGTAGGCCGGGTAGCCCTCGCGGAGCATCTGCGCCTCGCGCGCGGCGCGCGAAGGCGCCCGGCGGCGGAGGATCTCGAGCGCTTCCTCCGGCGTGAGCGCGTCCGTGATGTAGCGGAAGTCGATGAGCGAGACGATCTTCTCGGGGGGCAGGTCCGCCACGAGCTTCCAGACGGGCTTTCCTTCGACGCGCGCCCAGAGGTCCCAGAGCGCGTTGACGACGGCGGCCAGGGCCAGGTGCGCCACGCCCTTTTCGGGTCCCAGCCATCGAAGCTGGCTGTCCTGCGCCAGGCGGCGCCAGAACCCCGCGAAGTCGTTCGTGGCCTCTTCGAGCGTGCGTCCCACGACGAGCGGCTCGAGCGCCCGGACCATCGCCACGACCACTTCCGTGCCCCGACCGCAGGTGAAGGTCAGGCCGTGGCCCTGAAGTCCGCGCGGATGGTCCGTCCGCAGGACGACGTAGGCGCACGAGTAGTCGGGATCGACGTTGACCGCGTCGGAGCCGTCGAGGGTGCGGGACGTGGGAAAGCGGATGTCCCGCACGCGGAGTCCGGTGAGGCGCGTCGGCATGGTCGGGTTCACCTCCAGAAGGAAAGGGTCTTCCCGGCCTGGTAGACGCCCACCGCCGTCATGGCCAGGAAGGAGATCCACAGGAAAAGCGTCCACGTCCGGCCCGGGCGCAGCGCGGCCGGGATGAAGCGGTGACGGAAATACACCGCGGCCAGTCCGAGAAACGGCAGCATGATTCCCTGCGCCACGGCCCCCACGGTGACCAGGGAGACCGGGAGCCCCCCGCGCGCCTGCCCATAGAGGTAAAGGCCGAGGGCGATCAGCAGCACCGCCACGATCGCCCCGCGGATCGCCCGTCGCCTTCCGCGCTCGGCGTCCGGCGCGAGAAGTCCCAGGATCGCCAGGAGGTCCGCGAAAAGGCGGCCGTCGGAGGCCGTCGAGACGAAGAGGGTCGAATAAAGGACCATGAACGCCCCCGCCAGGAAGATCCACGGTCCCGCGCCTCCGAAGGCGCTTTCGTAGAGCCGCGAGAGCGTGGGGATCATCTGCTCGTCGGAGACGCGCAGGCCGTCCCGGTGGAGGACCGCCGCTCCGAGGAGGTAGAAGGCGGCGGTCGCCACGGTGTAGATCGCCATCGACGCCCACGCATCGACGGTCATGACCCGGATCCAGCCGCGCGCGCGGGCCTCCCAGGCGGGGGTTCCGTCGGGCGGCCCGGCGGCGCGGGCGTATCCCTTCTCGAGGAGCCAGATGGGGTAGAAGACGAGCTCCGCCGCTCCCACGCCCGTGATGGCGAACGCCCCGAAAGCGGTCAGGAAGTCGTCGCCGAACCGGAACGCGAATCCCGACGCCAGTTCCCCGGGCCGCACCGCCCAGCGCGTTCCCTGGATGAGCGCCAGCGCCAGGACGGTGGAAAGCGTGAAGCCGGCGACCATGAGGGTCGAAGCCCGCTCCACCAGACGGTAGCGTCCGAGAAGCAGGAGTCCCGCCACCGAGGCGGCGACGAGGAAGGCGCACGCGCGGTGCGCCCAGGGGCGCCCGTCCGGGGCCATGAGGCTTCCGAGCGCCGTCAGCATGCCCGAGAGCTGGAAGAACGTGCCCAGGTACATGCCGAACCAGAGCCAGACCGCCCACGAGACCCGCAGGCGCGGCCCCGGCAGATCGTTCAGGGCCTGGAGGCTCGAGCGGCCCGTCAGGATCGTGGTGCGTCCCCATTCGATCTGGACGAACACCTTGATGAAGCATCCGAGGAGGATGAACCAGAGGAGCGTGAAGCCCGCCTGGGCGCCCAGGCGCGTCGTCATGATGAGCTCGCCCGTGCCCACGATGTTGGCGGTGATGATGAGCCCGGGGCCGATCGAGCGGAGGATGGCCCCGAGCGTCCGGGGGGGATCGCGCGGCGCGCTCGTTTCCACGGACGCCCATGACACCACAAAGAGCCGGCCGGCACAAGGGAACCGCGCCGGGGTCCGAGGGCGCGCCCTTCTTGCGCCGAACGGAGGGCGGGGTATGATGATCGGTCATGCGGTTCCTGCCGGTCGTGCTCTTTCTTCTTCCGTGGAAGGCGCCGCAGGAAGGCGTCACGATCTCGGGCAAGATCGAAGCCGTCGAAGGGGAGACCCAGAGGAAACTCCGCGCCGACGTGCGGTACGTCGGTCCCGGCATCGAGAAGCGCAAGGATCCCGATCCTTCTCCCGCGGTGGTGTACCTCCTCAAGGCTCCGGGACCCGCCCCGGCTCCCGTGACGGTGGACCTGCGTCAGGACGGGCTGGAGTTCCGGCCGCGCGTCCTGGCGGTACCCGCGGGGAGCACCGTCCGGTTTCCGAACGAGGACGATCTTTTCCACAACGTTTTTTCCTATTCGCGGGCCAAGCGGTTCGATCTCGGCCGCTACCCGCGGGGACAGAGCCGCGAGGTGGTGTTCGACCAGAAGGGGCTGGTCGAAGTCCGCTGCGACATCCACAAGCACATGCGCGCCTACGTGCACGTCTTCGACCATCCGCATTTCGCGGTGGTCCGCCCGGACGGCTCGTACGAGCTTCGCGGCGTGCCGCCGGGGGCGTACACGCTGGCGGTCTGGAAGGAATTCTTCGAGCCGGTGCGGCGGGAGATCCGGGTGGGCCCCGAGGGGGCGCGGGTGGACGTGACCCTGGCGGCCCGCGCGCGGTCCGGGGATGAGGCGGGCCCGGGAGCCTCCTGCGGCGGCGGGGCGCGATGAGATTCCGGACGAAGATTTTTTTCTCCGTGCTCGCTCCGGCCGGTCTTCTCGTGAGCGCGGCGGCGGCCGCGGCCCTGGCGGCGCTCGCGCGCTCCTCGGAAGAGGCGGCCGGGCGCGCCCTCCGGCGCACGCGGAACGCGTTCGAGGGCGTCCTCCGGGAGCAGCTCGACCAGCTCAAGCGCCTGAGCGCCCCCTTCTCCGGAGCGCGGTTCGACGCGGCTCTCTCCGAAGCGGTCCTTTCCGGAGACCTCGACATCGTCCGCCAGCTCGTGGAGGACGATCTCGCGCTCCTTCAGTCGTCGGCCGCGGTGGACTTCCTGGAACTGCGTTCCCGCAAGGGAGACCTTCTTCTGCGCCGGTCGCTTCTCCCCGGGGCGGGGGAGGTCGGCGAGCTTCCCTTCCAGGCCTGGATCGCCCGCCGCGAGGAAGCGCTCACGGAGTTCCAGGGGGAACCCTTTCTGGCCGTGCGCATCGAACATGAGCGGGGGTATTTCGTATTCGGCCGGCACTTCCGGCCGGCGCTCGACCGGCTGGTGGCCGATTTCGGCGTCCAGGTCGTTCTGTTCCGGGAAGGGCGCGCCGTCTACGCCTCCCTGGCGGGAGCGGTTTCCCCCGAGGTCGCGGAAGGGTCCCTCTGGGTGGGAGGACGGCGCTACCTGGCTTCCGCGGGGCGGCCGCCCTCTTCGGAGCTTGAGCCCATGGTGCTGCTCTACTCCATGGAGGGGGTGGATCGGGAGAAGCGCGCCGTGATCCGGGCGGGAGCGGCCGGGCTGGCGGCGGCGCTGGCGCTCGCCGCGATGATCGCCGCCCGGCTTTCGCGCCGCGTGTCGGGTCCCGTCGAGACGCTCGTCGAGGCCGCCCGCCGGGTGGGCGCGGGGGACTACGAGGTCCGGGTGGACATCCGCGGCCGCGACGAGATGTCCCGCCTCGGCGGGGCTTTCAACGAAATGACCGAAGGGCTCCGCAAGCGGCGCGAAATCATGGACAAGACGCTTTCCCCCGACGTCGCCGAGGAGCTGATGCGGGATCTTTCCCCCGGCGGAGAGCGCCGCGAAGCCACGGTGCTTTTTCTCGACGTGCGCGGGTTCACGAGCGCGACCGAGGGGGTCGATCCCGCCCGGGTGGTCGCCGTTCTCAACGACATGATGGATTTTTTGGCGGAGGCGGTGGCCCGGCACGGCGGGAACGTGAACAAGTTTCTGGGGGACGGTCTGATGGCCATGTTCGGAGCGCCGCGCGACCTTCCGGACCATCCGCGCCGGGCGGTGGAGGCGGCGCGCGAGATGATGCGCGGGATGCGCGCCTGGAACGCGCGGCGGGCGGAGTCGGGCGGGGCGCCGTTTCAGATCGGAATCGGCATCAACACGGGCGTCGTCCTCGGCGGCCGCGTCGGGTCGCGCCGACGGCTGGAGTACACGCTCATCGGGGAAGAGGTGAACCTGGCGTCCCGGGTCTGCGCGAAGGCCTCGCCCGGCCAGATCCTGGTCACCCGGGCGACGTTCGAGCGCCTGGGAGGCGGCGTGCCCGCGCGGCCGCTGGAGCCCCTCGTGGTCAAGGGCCTGAGCTATCCGGTTCCCGTTTACGAGGTGGACGCGTGACGCTCTGGGTGATCGCCGTGCTTCTTCCGGGGGCGGTTCCGGCGCAGGACGAGGAGGACGAGCCGGCGGATCTCTTCGAATGGGCCCGGCGGCTGGAGGAGCTGGACCTCTCCTGGCGGTGGGGCGAATTCGCCTTCGAAGTCTCGGGCGAACTCGACCTGGAGGCGTACGTCTTCGGCGACGAATCTCCGGGGGCCACGGCGGAGGATCCCGCGGTCCGTTCGGGGGATTACCGGCGTTCGTCCCGGTCCGACAGTCCCGAGTTCGGAGGTCGCCTGCGGCTTTTCCTGGATGCGTCCTGGGGGGAGGCGCTCGAGGGGTCCGTGGAGCTGCGGGCCGACGGCACGACGGCGGCGGACGGCGAAGCCGGAGCCCGCTTCGAGCAGTACTGGCTGCGCGTCCGGGCGCTTTCCGGAGACGCGCCCGTTCGGGTGCAGGCCGGGAAATTCGCCGCTCCCGTCGGGAACTTCATTCCGCGCTCGTCGGCGCGCCGGAATCCGCTGGTGACCTGGCCGCTTCCGTACGACGCGCTGACCGCCTTGGCGAGCCTCGAGGATACCGTTCCGGTGGTCCTGGCCCGCCGGGACGTTCCGGATCGAAAGGACTGGTTCGTTCCGATCTGGCGCGAAGTCTACGGGACCGGCGTCGAGGGCGCGCTGGAGTGGGGCGACTGGAACGTGCGGGCGGCGCTTCTGAACTCGGCGCCCGCGACGCTTCCGGAGGACTGGGATCGGAAGGCGGGGGATCCCGGATTCTACAACGTCTACGGCCGGATCGTCTGGACGGCCCACGTGACGACGCGCCTGGGGGCGAGCGCCTCGCGGGGGGCCTACGCGAAGCGCGACGGGCGCGACGCGGAAGAGGAGCCGCAGACGCTCCTGGGCGTGGACGCCGAGTTTGCGCTGGGGCACCTGGAGATCTTCGCGGAGGCCTACTGGACCCGGTTCGAGGCGCCGCGGCTTCCGGATCTGGAGCTCTGGACGGCCTACGTGGAGGCGAAATATACGTTCCTGCCGGGGCTCTTCGGGGCGGTGCGGCTGGCCCAGATCCGGTTCGACGAGATTCGGGACCCGTCGGGAGGGCGGGCGCACTGGGATCGGGGCGTGCGGCGGCTGGAGCTGGGAGGCGGGTACTTCTTCACGCCGAACTTCTTCGTCAAGACGACGCTCCAGCTCAACGATCACCAGGGAGGTCCCGAGCCGGACGATAACCTTCTGGCGCTCCAGGTGGGGCTGACCTTCTGACCGGCCCCCCGCTTGCCGGAGTCGCTCCGATGGGCTACACTTCCCGGGGCTGATCGGGAGGGACCTTCATGCGGATTCTCACGCGCGGCGACCTCGACGGGCTGACGAGCTCGGTCCTTTTGACGCTGGCGGAAAAGATCACCGAGATCCGGTTCGCGCACCCCAAGGACGTACAGGACGGCAAGGTGCCCTGCGACGCCGAAGACATCGTGGTGAATCTTCCGTACGTCAAGGGATGCGGGATGTGGTTCGATCACCACGTCTCGGAGGAAGCCAAGCTCGACGACATCGGTCCGTTCAAGGGGCGATTCGCCGTGGCGCCGAGCGCCGCGCGCGTGGTGTACGACTACTACCGCAAGCCCGAATTCGACCGCTTCAAGGAGCTCCTCGAGGCCACGGACCGGCTGGACAGCGCTCAGCTCACGCGGGACGACGTGGCGAACCCGAAGGGCTGGATTCTTCTGGGCTATACGCTCGATCCGCGCACGGGGCTCGGTCCGGAGTTCCAGAAGTACTTCCGCTGGCTCGTCGAGTACGTCAAGGAAGTGCCGATCGAGAAGATTCTTCAGCATCCGGAGGTGAAGAAGCGCTGCGACCGGGTGCTCCGGGAGCAGGAGGAGTTCACGCAGCTTCTGCGGGCGAACTCCCGGCTGGACGGGAACGTGGTGATCACGGATTTCCGCAACGTCCAGAATCCGCCGGTCGGCAATCGGTTCCTGATCTACACGCTTTATCCGCAGGCCAACGTCGAGGTGCGGATCTTCTGGGGGAAGGAGCGCAGGACCGTCAACGTCGCCGTGGGACACAGCATCTTCAACCGCACCTGTTCGGTGAGCTGCGGAGAGCTGTGCGCGCGGTACGGAGGGGGCGGCCACTTCGGAGCGGGCACGTGCCAGCTCGATCCCGCGCGGGCGGAGGCCCAGATCGCCGAGATCGTTTCGGTGCTGAAGGCGGGGGGCGCTCCCCCGGCGGACGCCGCGCCCGTTCGGACGAAAAAGGCGGCGCCGCGGAAGAAGGCCGCGTCGAAGAAGAAGGCCGGCGCCCGCAAGGCGCCGAAGGCGAAGGTCCGCCGGCGGGCCCGTCAGCGGTAGAGAAGGAAGCGCCGCCGGATTTCGAGGAACCGCTGGAGCTCCTCCCGCCAGGAGCGCTCGATCTCGGCGGGGGCACGTCCGGCGCGGATCGCGTCCTCGATGTCCCGCCGCCCGATCATTTCGGCCGCCCGGCCGAAGGAGAACGCGCCCCGGTGGCGCCGGTGAAGCGCGTCGAGCGCGTGAAGCGCCGCCGTCACCGGCCGATAGGCCTTCCGGTCGGCGATCTCGACTTCGAAGCCGCGGCACTCTTCGTTCGTGTACGGGTAGCGCGGCAGGCCCGGCTGGGGCTCGGGCCGGAAGACGACCGGCTTGAAGCGCACCCCGGCGAGTCCGCGTCCGTTGAGCTCCTCGCAGAGTCCTCGTTCGTCGATCCACGGGGCTCCGTACCGCACGAAAGGGTTCGGGGTGCCGCGGCCGACGGAGAGGTTCGTTCCTTCCAGGGCGCCCAGGCCGGGATAGGAGAGGGCCGCCTCGAGCGAGCGCATGTTGGGCGAGGGGTTGACCCAGGGGAGGCCCGTTTCGTCGAAGAACATCGACCGCCGCCAGCCCTCCAGGGGGACGACGGTGAGGCGCGCGCCGATCTTGAATTCCTCGTTGTAGAGACGCGCCAGCTCCCCCACGGTCATGCCGTGCCGGGTGGGCAGGGGGAAGTATCCGATGAACCGGCCGCGGAGGGCTTCCTCGAGCACGGGTCCCTCCACGACGTCGCCCCCGATGGGATTGGGCCGGTCGAGGACGACGACGTCCTTGCCGTTCTCGCGGGCGGCCTCGAGGACGAGCGCAAGGGTGGTGATGTAGGTGTAGAAGCGCGCCCCGACGTCCTGCAGATCGAAGACGAGGACGTCGAGCTCCTGGAGCATGTCGGGAGTGGGCTTGCGGGTCTTGCCGTAAAGGCTGTGGATGGGGATTCCCGTGCGTTCGTCGCGGCCGCTTTCGATGGCCGGCTGGTCGAGGTTCGCGCGCAGCCCGTGCTCGGGGGCCAGGAGCGCGACGAGCCGGACTTCGGGCGCGGAGGCGATCAGGTCGATGGCCGACCGGCCGCGGGCGTCGATCCCGGTGGGGTTGGTGACGAGTCCCACGCGGCGGCCGCGCAGCGGGGCGAAGCCGTCGCGGACGAGCCCGTCGAGGCCGCTCCGGACGGGGGGGTCGGGCGCCTGGACGAGGGCGGCCAGGAGGATCGCGACCACGCCGGGCCTCAATCCGCGCCGCCCGTGTCGGCGTCCTCGTCCACGGGGGCGACCTCGGCGGCCACCCGCTCGGGGGGCGTGACGGCGAGGCAATAGACGAGGACGTCGTGCACGCGGCCGGCGAAGTCGATCGCGTGCTGAGGGAGCGTGGCCACGCACTCGAAATCGAGATCCTCGAAGAGCGCGCGGGCGCCCTTCTGGACGTCGAGCACCTCGGCGTGCAGGAGCGCCACGCGCAGGGCGGGCGCCAGGTCGATGAATTCCCGGATGAGGGCCCGCGCCAGGCCCCGGCGGCGGAACTCGGGGTCCAGGGTGATGCGGATCTTGGCGACGTGGCGCGACCAGCCGCGGCGGTCGCGGTGAAGCGTGGCGTCGGCGACCACGCGGCGGCCGTCGAAGGCGAGGAGGGGGAGGATGTTCTCGTAGTTGAGGTTGCGGATCCAGCCCTGGATGACGGCGGGCCGCGTCACGTCGTCCTTGAACAACCGGCGCTCGTCCACGGGAATGCGCCGGAAGAAGTCCACCAGCGCCGACTCGTCTTCGGGCCGCAGGGGGCGCACCGTGAGCCCGCCGGCCAGGGACTTCGGATAGCGCGAGAGGGCCGTCGTGGTTGTCGTCATGGTTCGGATTGTACCTTCGGGAGCGTAGGCGGTTCAACGGCGCCGTCGCGGTTGACTCCGGGAGGAAGACGCTGTTAAGATCCGCGCGGCATGAACCGGGACGCGCTGGGAAAGGCACGGCGGCTGGTGGTCAAGGCCGGGACGCGGACGATTCTGGACGAGGCGCAGCGGCCGGACCTGGGGACCCTGCGGCGGCTGCTCGGGGAAATGGTGGAGCTCAAGAAGTCCGGGCGCGGCGTAGTCTTCGTCTCCTCGGGAGCGATCGGGACGGGCCTGGGGCCGCTGGGGCTTTCGCGCCGTCCGGAATCGATCCCGGAGCTTCAGGCGGCGGCGGCGGTGGGGCAGTCGCTCCTCATGCAGGTCTATAATGGGATTCTGGAACCTCTGGGGTATTCGGTCGCGCAGATCCTGCTGACGCACGAGGACTTTCAGGACCGGCGGCGGTACCTGAACGTGCGGAACCTCCTGGCGGTGCTCGAGGGCAAGAGCGTGCTTCCGGTGATCAACGAGAACGACGCGGTGGGGGTGGAGGAGATCCGGTTCGGCGACAACGACATCCTGGCGGGGCTCGTGGCCAACGCGACGGACGCGGACGTGACGGTGCTTCTGTCGGACGTGGAGGGCTTCTACGTGGACGGAGCGCTTCAGGCGGAGGTGCGGGAGGTGACTCCGCAGATCGAGGCCGCGGCGGGGGGGACGTCGGGGCTCGGCAGCGGGGGGATGGCGTCCAAGGTCCGCTGCGCCAAGACGGTGACGGCGGCGGGGGGATGCCTGCTGCTGGTACACGGCAAGAAGGTGACGCTCCGGGAGGCGCTCGAGGGAAAGGCGGGGACGCTTTTTCTTCCGACGGGGACGCGTCTGGACCACCGCAAGCGGTGGATCGCGCACACGCTGAAGGCCGCGGGGGCGCTGACGGTGGACGAAGGGGGCGCGCGGGCGCTGGTGCGCCACGGCCGGAGTCTCCTGGCCGTGGGAATTACGGGATGCGAGGGGGATTTCGACGTGGGGGATTGCGTGATCGTGCGGGATCCGTCGGGAGCGGCGATCGCCAAGGGGCTGGTGAATTATCCGGCGGCGGACGTGCGCCGGATCCTGGGGCGGCGGACGGACGAGATCGAGCGGGTGCTCGGCTACCGGTCGTTCGACGAGATCATTCATCGCGACAACCTGGCGCTTGTGTCGTAGGGGGCGTCGGGGTCGACGAGGAGGCGCGTATGGGCAGCCTGTACGAAGACGTGGCCCGGCGGGCGAAGGAGGCGGCGGTGGAGCTTCGCCGCACGAGCGCGGCGCAGCGGACGGCGGCGATCCGGGCGATGGCGGCGCGGCTGCGGTCGCGCGCGGGGGAGGTTCTGGAAGCCAACCGGGCGGACGTTCAGGAGGCCAAACAGGCGGGGCTGGGGGAAGCCAAGCTGGATCGCCTGAAGCTGGACGAGAAGCGCCTCGAGGAGGTCGCGCGGGGTCTGGAGGCGGTGGCGGCGCTTCCGGACCCGGTGGGAAAGGTGGCGGACGAGCGGCGGGGGCCCACGGGGATCCGCGTCCAGCGGGTGCGGGCGCCGATCGGGGTGATTCTGATGATCTTCGAGGCGCGGCCGAACGTGACGGCGGAGGCGGCGGCGCTGTGCGTGCGCTCGGGGAACGCGGTGCTCCTGCGGGGGGGAAGCGAGGCGGCGCGGACGAACCGGATGATCGGGGCCTGCCTGCAGGGGGCGCTGGCGCAAGAGGGGGTGCCGACGGCGGCGGTCCAGACGGTGGAAGGCGGGCACGAGGGAGTGGACGAACTTCTGAAGCTTGACCGGTTCATCGACCTGGTGATTCCGCGGGGCGGGGAGGGGCTGATCCGGTCGGTGGCCGAGAAGTCGCGGATTCCGGTGATCAAGCATTACAAGGGCAACTGCCACGTTTACGTGGACGCGGACGCGAACCAGGCGATGGCGGTGAACCTGGTGTACAACGCCAAGGTTCAGCGTCCGGCCACCTGCAACGCGGCCGAGAAGCTGCTCATTCACGAGAAGGTCGCCCCGGCGCTCCTGCCCCTGATCGCCCGCAAGCTCCAGGAAGCGCGGGTGGAGCTTCGGGGGGACCCGGCGGCGTGCCGCCTGGTGCCGGGGATGAAGCCGGCGTCGGAGCAGGACTGGACGGAGGAGTATCTGGACCTGGTCCTGGCCGTGAAGGTGGTGCCGGATCTCGAGGCGGCGATCCGGCACATCAACACGTACGGATCGGCCCACACGGACGCGATCGTCACGCAGAACGAGGCGGCCGCCCGGAAGTTCCTGGCGGAGGTGGATTCCTCCTCGGTCATGTGGAACTGCTCGACGCGGCTGGCCGACGGCGGCCAGTACGGCCTGGGGGCGGAGATCGGCATTTCCACCGACAAGCTGCACGCCCGGGGGCCGATGGGGGCCGAGGAGCTGACCTGCCTCAAATGGGTGGTGACGGGGGAAGGCCAGATCCGGTCCTGACGGCGGTCCTGTTCGTTTTCTCGAAAATTTTCTTGACGGCCGGCGTATTATCTCTAGGATACCCATAAGCTCACCCATGAGCACGTGCTTATGGGTGGACGGCCTCTTACCCATATCGTCCGGGGCGGCCTCCTCACCCGCGGCCGCCCTTTCTTATTTTCCGGCCTCTTCCGCCCGGCGTATAATCCTCCGCCGATGAGGCGCGAGGAGGCGGATCTCCTGGTCGTCAACGCCGGGCGCCTTCTGACCCTGGCGGGTCCCGCCCGGCCGCGGCGCGGGGAGGAAATGTCCGATCTGGGGGTCCTGGAGCGGGGGGCCGTGGCGGTGCGCGGCGGGCGCATCCGGGCGGTCGGGCCCTCTTCGGAGCTTTCGCGCCGGTTCCGCGCGCGCCGGAGGATCGACGCGCGGGGCGCGCTGGTCACCCCGGGACTCGTGGATCCGCACACGCATCTCGTCTTCGCGGGTTCGCGGGAAGGGGAGTTCGAGGCCCGCGCCGCGGGACGCTCCTATGAGGAGATCGCCCGGGCGGGCGGAGGAATTCACGCGACGGTCGCCGCCGTCCGGGCCGCCTCCCGGCAGGAGCTTCTGGCCGCGGCGCGCGTCCGCCGGGCCGAGATGCTGGCCCGGGGCACGACGACCGTCGAGGCCAAAAGCGGGTACGGGCTGAGCCTGGCCCACGAGCTCAAGCAGCTCGAAGTCGCCCGGGCTCTGGGGTGCGTGCCCACGTTTCTCGGCGCCCATGAGGTGCCGCGGGAACGGTCGCGCCGGGAGTACCTCCGGGAGATCGTCGAGGTCATGATTCCGCGGGTGCGGACGGCGGCGCGCTTCTGCGACGTGTTCTGCGAGCCGGGGGTCTTTTCGGTGTCCGAGGCGCGGCGGGTGCTGGAGGCGGCGCGGAGGGCGGGGATGGGGCTCAAACTCCACGCGGAGGAGTTCCGGCGCTCGGGCGCGGCGGAGCTGGCGGCCGAGCTGGGCGCGGTGAGCGCGGACCATCTCGGGGCCGTGGGGCCGCGCGGCATCCGGGCGCTGGCGCGCGCGGGAACCGTGGCGGTGCTTCTCCCGGCGACGGCCTGTTTTCTGGGCCTTCCCGGCGGGGCGCCGGCGCGGCGCCTGATCGAAGAAGGGGTTCCGGTGGCGCTCGGCACGGATTTCAACCCCGGCACCTCGACGGCGCTGGGGCTTCCCCTCGTCATGACCCTGGCGGTGGCGCACCTGCGGATGTCGCCGGCGGAGGCGTGGTGCGCCGTCACCGCCAATGCGGCCTGGGCCTGCGGGGAAGGGGATCGCGCCGGGACGCTGGAGCCGGGAAAGCGCGCGGATCTGGTGATCTGGAACGCGCGCGATCCGCGGGAAGTGCCCTACTGGTTCGGCGCGAATCTCGCGCGGACGGTGATTCTCGGCGGCCGCGTCGCCGCCGGAGATTCCGCCGACGAAGGGTAGCCCCGAGGGGCCGGGTCCGGCCGCCGCCGTCCTACGCCGCCGGCGGAGGATCCCCGGGAGGTTTCCGGAGCCGCCGCATGTGCGCCAGGTGGGCCGCCAGGCCGGAGGACGATGTGAGAATCATGCCGACGACCATGGCGATGGCGCCGATCCAGGGGACGGGGTTCTTGGCGTCCTGGCCGAAGCCGCCGCTGAACACCAGAACGGCCGCTCCGGCGAGCGACACGATCCAGCCCGAGACGCGAAGCACGACGGGCGCGGACATGGCGGCTTCTCCGAAAAACGTCCGACGTCATGGACCGAATCGCGCGGCGCCGGCGGCGGGGTTTTCCCGCCCCCGTCGCGCGGGGTTCGATCCCGCTATTTTCTGGACGCGACGCGCAGCCGGTTCCGGGCGCGTTCCATCGCGGCCCGGGCCTCTTCGCGGGCGGTCTCGGTGCGGGCGGCCGCGAGCTCTTCACGGGCGCGCCGCAGCGCCGCCTCCGCGCGCGGGACGTCGATGGCGGAAGCTTCCTCCAGGCTGTCCACTAGAAGCGTCGCCTTGTTCCGGGCGACCTCGAGGAACCCGCCCCCCGTGGCGAAGAGGCGCTCCCCTCGGTCCGTTTTCAGGCGCACTTCCCCCGGCCGCAGCGTGCACAGAAGCGGAGCGTGACCCGCCAGGATCCCGAGGTAGCCCTTTTCGGCCGGGACCACGAGCGACTCGGCCTCTTCCGAAAGGACCACGCGCTCAGGCGTGACGATCTCGACCGCGAACTTTCTTGCCATAAATCTTGATCGCTTCGGAAGCCACCGTGACCAGGAAGTACAGCACCGTCAGGCCGAGCAGGATCAGGGGGCCCCAGAAGCCCTTCCGGAGGATCAGGAGCATCGCGGCGACGAGCACGCCGGTCCCGATCAGAACGCTCAGAAGGGACTTCTTCAAAGGGCCTCCGCCGCGTTAACCCGCGGCCATCTTCCTGGCCTTCTCCACCGCCTCGTCGATTCCTCCCACCATGTAGAACGCCTGCTCCGGCAGTTGGTCGTGCTTGCCCTCGATGATTTCCCGGAAAGAGCGGATCGTCTCCTTGAGGGGGACGAACTTGCCCGGCGTCCCCGTAAACTGTTCGGCCACGAAGAACGGCTGGGAAAGCATCCTCTGGATGCGCCGCGCGCGGGCCACGACGCGCTTGTCTTCGTCGGAAAGTTCCTCCATGCCCAGGATCGCGATGATGTCCTGCAGGTCCTGGTAGCGCTGGAGCAGACGCTGCGCCTCCCGGGCCACCTGGTAGTGCTCCTCGCCGACCACTTTGGGCTCCAGCAGCCGCGACGTGGACCGCAGCGGATCGACCGCGGGGTAGATTCCGAGCTCCGCGATGCGGCGCTCCAGGACGATGTTGGCGTCCAGGTGCGTGAAGGTCGTGGCCGGGGCGGGGTCGGTGATGTCGTCGGCGGGCACGTAGACCGCCTGGACCGACGTGATGGAGCCCCTCTTGGTCGAGGTGATCCGCTCCTGAAGCGCCGCCATCTCCTGCGCCAGGGTCGGCTGGTAGCCCACGGCGCTCGGCATGCGTCCCAGAAGGGCCGACACCTCGGATCCGGCCTGGACGAACCGGAAGATGTTGTCGATGAACAGAAGGACGTCCTGCCCTTCCTTGTCCCGGAAGTATTCGGCGAAGGTGACGCCGGAGAGCGCCACGCGCAGGCGCGCCCCGGGCGGCTCGTTCATCTGGCCGAAGACCATGACGGTCTTGTCGAGGACGCGGAGCTCCTTGCCGGAGGCGTCCTTGAACTTCGCATGCTGCATTTCGAGCCAGAGATCGTTCCCCTCGCGGGTCCGTTCCCCGACGCCCGCGAAGACCGACACGCCGCCCGCTTCGACGGCGATGTTGCGGATGAGTTCCTGGACGAGGACCGTTTTGCCCACGCCGGCGCCGCCGAAAAGCCCGATTTTCCCTCCCTTGGGGAAGGGGGCCAGCAGATCGATGACCTTGAGGCCGGTCTGGAACACCTTCGGGGTCGGTTCCTGCTCCTCCAGGGGCGGCGCCTCGCGGTGGATGGGATAATAGTCCTCCCCCCGGACCGGGCCGCCGTCGTCCACGGGATTGCCCAGAAGGTCCATGACGCGGCCGAGCGTGGGGCGGCCCACCGGAACCTTGATCGGGGCGCCCGTGTCGATCACGCTCATGCCCCGGACGAGCCCTTCCGTGGGCGCCAGGGCCACCGACCGGACGGTGTTGTTCCCCAGATGCTGGGCGACCTCGCAGGTGAGGTCGATGCCCCGCGCGGCGTCCTCGATCTTCAGCGCGGTGTAGATCGGAGGCAGCTTTTCTTCGAAGGTCACGTCCACGACGGGTCCGATGACCTGCGCGATTCTTCCCTGATTCGCCATGACGTTCTCCTACCCTTTGAGGGCCTCCGCCCCGCCGACGATGTCGAGGAGTTCCTTGGTGATTCCCGCCTGGCGGGCCTTGTTGTAGACGAGGGTCAGCGAGCTGATGAGGTCGGTGGCGCTGTCGGTCGCGTTGCGCATGGCGTTCATCCGCGCCGCGTGCTCGCTCGACATGGACTCCAGGAGCAGCCGGTGGAACGAGACCTCGACGTAGCGCGGGAGCAGCCGGTCCAGGATCCGCGCGGGCTCCGGCTCGAACTCGTACTCGGGCGCCGGCCCCCCGCGGGCGGCGGGCTCGACCGGGAGGAATTTCACGTGCCCCGGCCGGAAGGTGAGGGCGTTGACGTAGCGGGTGAAGAGCAGGTAGACCTCGTCCACCTCGCCCGACAGGAACGCCTCCCGGAGGTCGCGCGTCATCGCCTGAATCTGCGCGAAGGGCACCTCCGTGGGAAGGCCCGTGTGGGCCGCGCGCACCTCGAGCCCCATTTTCCGCAGCCCCTCGGCCGCCTTGCGGCCGATCGCCACGACGCGCGCCGGCTGGGGGTGCTCCTCCCGGAACCGCTGCACGTACCGCAGCATGTTCGAGTTGTAGCTTCCGCAGAGCCCCTTGTCGGCCATCATGACCACAAGCCCGATCGACCGCACCTGGGGCCGCGGCGTGAAGAGCGGATAGTCGAGGTCCCGGACCTGCGCCACCAGCCCTTCCAGAAGCTCGCGGATCTTGTCCGAGTAGGGCCGCAGTTCGAGAAGCCGCTCCTGAACCTTCTTGAGCTTGGCGGCCGAGACCATCTGCATCGCCCGCGTGATCTTGCGGATGTTTCCGACCGCGCGGATCTTGCGCTTGATCGCCCGGGCCGACTGGACGGCAGGCATGCGCGGCTATCCCTTCCGGCCCGTGAACTGGGCCTTGAACTCCTGGATGGCTTTCTTGAGCTGCGCCTCGGTGTCGGGCTCGAACTTCTTGGTCTGCCGGATCTTCTCGCCGATCGCGGGGTGATTCTTGGCCAGAAACTCCAGGAACCCCTTCTCGAACGCCTTCACCTGGTCGAGCGGCAGGTCGTCCAGCGCCCCCGACGTTCCGGCGTAAATCACCATCACCTGCTGCTCAAACGGCATGGGCACGAACTGACCCTGCTTGAGCAGTTCCACGAGCCGCTCGCCCCGCGTGAGCTGGTCGCGGGTGGCTTTGTCGAGGTCGCTGGCGAACTGCGCGAAGGCGGCCAGCTCCCGGTACTGCGCCAGGTCCAGCCGCAGCTTCCCGGCCACCTTCTTCATGGCCGGCGTCTGGGCGTTTCCGCCCACGCGCGAGACGCTGATGCCCACGTTGATGGCCGGCCGCACGCCGGCGTTGAAAAGGTCCGGCTCGAGATAGATCTGACCGTCCGTGATCGAGATGACGTTGGTCGGAATGTAGGCGGACACGTCCCCGAGCTGGGTCTCGATGATCGGGATCGAGGTCAGCGACCCGCCTCCGAGCTTGTCGTTGAGCTTGGCCGCCCGCTCCAGAAGCCGCGAATGCAGGTTGAAGATGTCTCCCGGATACGCCTCGCGGCCGGGCGGCCGGCGGAGGAGGAGCGAGATCTGCCGGTACGCCCACGCGTGCTTGGTCAGGTCGTCGTACACCACGAAGGCGTGGCCTCCCTGGTCCCGCACGTCCTCGCCGATCGCGGTCCCCGAATAGGGCGCCAGGAACTGGAGGGGCGCCGGGTCGTCCGCCGTGGCCGACACGACCACCGTGTACTCCATCGCCCCATACCGCCGGAGCGTATCGACCACGTTGGCCACGGTCGAGGCCTTCTGGCCGATGGCTACGTAGATGCAGACGACGTTCTGCCCCTTCTGGTTGATGATGGCGTCCAGGCAAAGCGCGGTCTTTCCGGTCTGCCGGTCTCCCAGCACGAGTTCCCGCTGTCCCCGGCCGATCGGGATCATCGAGTCGATGGCCTTCCAGCCCGTCTGGAGCGGCTCCTTGACCGGCTGGCGCTCCACGACGTTGCGGGCGCGGCCCTCGACCGGCCGGAATTTCTTGGCGGGGATGGGGCCCTTGCCGTCGAGGGGCTGTCCGAGGGCGTTGACCACGCGCCCCAGCATTTCCGGCCCCACGGGAACCTGGACGATCTTGCCCGTGCACCGGGCCAGGTCCCCCTCCTTGATGCCGCGGTCGGGCCCGAGGATGACGCACCCCACGGAGTCTTCTTCGAGGTTGAGCGCCATGCCGAAGACGCCCGCGGAGGGGAACTCCACGAGCTCCGCGGCCATGACGTTTTCCAGGCCGTACACGCGGGCGATGCCGTCGCCCACCTGCAGCACCACGCCGACCGACTCCATTTTGAGCTCGGCCTGGTACGCCTGGATTTCCTTCTGAAGGACGGAGCTGATTTCTTCGGGTCGGATCGCGGCCATGGCGCGCTATCTCCTTTGCAGCTCCCTGAAGCGTTCGGCGACCTCCCGCAGGCGGAACGCCGCCGTTCCGTCGATCACGGTGTCGCCGATGTGAACGAGGAGACCTCCCCCGACCGAGGGGTCGGCCTCCGCCTGAATCTCGATCTTCTTGCCCGTGAGCGCCGCCAGACGCCCCGACAGGCGCGCCCGCTGGTCCTCGGAGAGAGGCTTCCAGCTGCGCACCCGGACGCGGACGATGCCCTTGGAGGCGTCGGCCAGGCGGTCGAAAACGTCGGCCACCTCCGGAAGGATCTCCAGGCGTCCCTTGTCCACGAGGAGGTCGAGGAACCGGACGAAGAACGCCGGAGCGCGCCCTTCGAACGCGCGGCGCAGGAGCGCCTTCTTGGTCTTCCGGGGGATGCGCGGCTGGGCGAGCACCGCCCGGAAGGCCTTGTCGCGCCGGTAGACGTCCTTCAGCGCCAGAAGGAGCGTCTCCGTCTCCTCGGTGGCTCCTTCGGCGTCGGAGACGCGAAGGAGCGCCGCCGCGTACCTTTTGGCGAGCGTCTTTTCCGTCACGGCTTCCGGATCCCCTCGAGCCGGCTGAGGTACCGCTCCACGAGCCCCTCGTGGAGGGCGTCGTTCATCGAGGAGCGCACGAGGTGGTCCGCGGCCGCCAGAGTCAGGCGGGCCGCCTCCTCCCGCAGCTCCAGGATCGCCTTGTCGCGTTCGATGGCCGCCTCTCGACGGGCCCGCTCCAGGGCGGCCTGGACCTGCTCCCGGGCTTCGGCCAGGACGCGGTCGCGCGCCTGGCGCGCTTCCTCCAGGGCCCGTTCGAGGCGCCGGCGGGCTTCCTCGTCCACCCGGGCCAGCCGCTCGCGCGTCTCGGCCAGCTCGCGCGAGACGCGGGCGTTCTCTTCCTCCGCCTTCCGGAAGGTTTCCTCGAACGACCGGCTCCGCTCGCCCAGGAGGCGCGCCAGCACCGGCCGCACGAAAAGCCAGAGGATGACCAGGAGGCCCGCGAAGGCCAGAAGCTGGACCACGAACATCTGCAGGGGGCCGGCGGCGGCGACGACAGCCGTCACGTCACTTCTCCTCTCCGAGGAACGCCCGGACCCGCGGGCCGTGGACGGCCGGGTCGAGCGGCGCCTCGATCACCTTCTCGGCCAGCGCCAGGGAGAGCCGGACGGCCTCCTCCCGGATCTTCTCGAGGGCGCGGCGCTTTTCCGCGAGCACCTCGGCCCGGGCCTGGTCCACCTGGCGGCGCGCCTCCTCCTGAGCCTGGGCCACCGACGCCTGGGCCTGAAGGAGCGCTTCCTTGAGAAGCGCCTGGGTGCGGTCGTACCCTTCCTTGTCCGCGCGGGCGAGGCGCTCCTCGATCTCGGCGCGGCGCCGCGCCAGCTCGGCGCGGTCGCGCTCGAGGGCCTCCCGGGCGGCGCGGATTTCCTCCTCCCGGCGGGTCATCTGGTCGAGGACGCGGCGGAAGAGGATCCGGCTGAGCGCCAGGAACGTGACGACGAAGATCACGACCTGGGTGCCCAGGACCTTGAGGTTGATCCCGAGGTCCTCCAGGAGCCCGCCGCCCTGGAGGGAGGCCAGCGCGACGTCGATCATCGCGGAACGGCTAGTGCGCGGCCGCGGGAATCTTGCCGCCCCACATGAAGCAGATGAGCAGCATGTAGATCACCAGCGTTTCGATGAGCGCCAGGCCGATGATCATCATGCCCTGGATGCGGCCGCCCGCTTCCGGCTGCCGGGCCACGGCCTCCACCGCCGCGGAAATCGCGCGGCTCTGCCCGAAAGCGCCGCCCACGGACGCCAGGGCCAGTCCGAACCCGAGCGCCAGGCCGAGGTAGGAGTTCGCCCCGGCGGAGGCCGACGCGGAACCCGTCTGTTCCAAAGCCAGGGCGGGCGCCGCCATGAAACCGACGATCGCCAGTGCCGCAAGACCCGTCTTGAGCATTCCGAATCCTCCGTTCATCTATCCGTGAAACGCATCATGCGCATGGGAATCGACGCGGGAACCCTCGTGGTCCTCGTGGTGTCCTTCGTGCACGACTTTGGAGGCCACGTAGATGGTCGAAAGCGTCGTGAAGATGAAGGCCTGCAGAAAACTCGTGAAGATCGCGAAGGCCAGCATCGGCAGCTGGACGGGGATCCACCCGCCCAGGCTCATCAGCTGCTCGATGACGTTGTCCTCGCCGAAGATGTTGCCGTAGAGCCGCAGGGAGAGCGACATCGGTTTGGCCAGCTCGCCGATGAACTCCACGACGAGCATGAGCGGGGCCAGCCAGAGGACGTCCCCCAGGAAGTGCTTGAGGTATCCGACCACGCCGGTGGCGCGGAGGGCGTAGGACTGGACCATGATGAAGGTGGTGATTCCGAGCGCCGCCGTGGTCGAAAGCGTCATCGTGGGGGCGCGGAAGCCGGGGACGATCCCCAGGAGGTTCATGGTGAAAATGAAGACGAAGACCGTGCCGAGATAGGGCACGTAACGGTCTCCCTGCGGCGGGGGGATGAAGCCGTGGACGAGATTGCGCAAAAGCTGGACGGCCCATTCGAAGACGTTCTGAAGGCCCCGGGGCACGCGGGCGTACCGGCGCGTCGCCAGCGAGGCCAGCGTGATCAGGAGGATCGACGCCAGAAGGGAAAAACAGATCGCGTCGAACCAGAACATGCCCAGAAACTCGTGCCGGGCGGGATCGTAGCGGTCGAAGCCGTACCAGCGGCCGATCGAGGTGTCCTTGACGAGCCTCCAAAGCGGGGTGAAGAAGGTGTAGGGAGGCTCGTGGGCGGCCTGCGCGGCTTCAGGGGTGAGCATGTCAGGCGGCCTCCCGGGGCCGGACGGCGGACGCCCGGATCGAACCCACGCTGAAGACGGCCACGACGAGGGTGATTCCGGCCAGGACGGCCGCCGGATGGACGAGGTTGCGCGTCACGAAGAGATAAAGCGATCCGGCGTAGAGAAGGAGCTTCCCCGCCAGGAGGGCCACCGCCAGGGCGCGGGCTCTGGCGCTGCGGAGTCCCCGGGAGAGGACCCATCCCCAGGAGAGGAAAGGCGCCGCCCCGAGGGCGAATCCCAACGCCAACCCTCCGGGGACCGCCCACGTTTTCCACAGCACCCCTGAGACGGCCGCCGCCGCCGCCAGGACGGCCGCCGCGACCGCCAGAAGCCGCCGCAGGAGGGCCCGATCGATCATTTGAGGCTGCGCGACACGGTTCGAAAGAGTTCCAGGATTCCCGCCACCGTTCCGAGCAGAACGCCCGCCACGACGAGCCACGGGCCGGTGCCGAACTTCCGGTCGAGCCAGCTTCCGAGGAGGTAGCCGGTGACGACACAGGCGACGATGACGAGGCCGACGCCCCAGAGCTCGAGAAGCCCACGGTCGCCGCGCCGGTCTACCGCCATGGCGGGCCCGCCTCTGCCGAAACCTCCTTCCGCGGGGAAGGAGTGCCGGTATTCTAGTGACCTCGGGGACGGTGTCAAGCAAATGTGCCGCGCGGCGGCTCTTCGGGTTATACTGGAGCCGTCGGGTCTTTTTCGGGAGGGCGGCGGCGCGTGGAGGACACGGCGCTCATTCGAAGGTGCCTGAACGGCGGCGCGGAGGCGTACGGCACGCTGGTGAACCGCTACAGCGCGCGGATCCTCAGCCTCGCCTTCGCGATGACGGGCGACCGCCACGAGGCCGAAGACATCGCCCAGGACACTTTCGTTCGCGCCTACAAGGGGCTGGCGCGTTTCCGCCACAAGGCGAAGTTTTCGAGCTGGCTGTATCAGATCGCGCTCAATCTTTGCCGCGACCGCCTGAAGTCCCGCGGGCGCCAGGCACGCCGGGTCGAGGACGATGAGCTGGCGGTTCTGAGTCCCGACCCCGCCCGGCCGGCCCCGCGGGTGCTCGTGGAGGAGGAATTCTCCCGGCGCACGCAGGAGGCGATCGCGGCGCTTCCGGTCCTGTACCGGGAGGCCTTCGTGCTGCGCCACCTGGCGGGAAAGGACTATTCCGAGATCGCCCGGATCCTCGGCGTGCCGGCCCAGACGGCGCGGGTGCGGGCCTACCGGGCGCGGGAGATGCTGCGCGAGAGTCTGGCTCCGAACGTGGACACCTTCTGGCGCGAAAAGGCGGCCCGGGAGAAAGCCAAAGCCGGGACCGTCCGGGAGGCGACACCATGAAGAAGGACGACAAGAGGCTCCTTCACCGGGCGCTCGACGGCGAGGTCAGCCGTTCCGAGACCCGCCGGCTGCGCCGGGCGCTCCGCGAGGACGACCGGGCGCGGGTCGAGTTCGAACAGCTCCGCAAGGTCGTCAAGGACACGGAACGGATCAAAATCCTGCCCCCGCAGGATTTCACCCGCCGGGTGCTCGAAGAGACCCGCAAGATCCGGTCGCCGCGCCCGCGGTAGACCCGGTCGCCGCGCGCTTCTTTTTCGCGAAACATTCGCCCGGGGGGATCGTCTAACCAGCAGAGTCGATTGAAAAACGGAATGCGGCGCGGCGGGAGGGCCGGGGCCCGAAAGTTTCCCAACCCATAAACCCCCAGTTCTCCCCAGACAGATGCCCGGGATCGTCGCACGGCGAGCCCCGGGCATTTTTTTTCGGCCGCCCGGCTACATCCGCTCCGGGGCCGAAAGGCCCAGAAGGCCGAATCCGTTTCGGAGCACCTGCTGGACCGCGGCGCTGGCGGCCAGGCGGGCCCGGCGCACCTCCTCGTCGTCGTGGAGCACCCGCCGGGAGGCGTCCCGGTTGCCGTACTCGTAGTAGCGCTGGAAGGCGCCCGAGAGTTCGCGCAGAAAGTCCGCGATCACCGCCGGATCCAGATCCCGCGCCGCCAGCTCCACCCGGCGCCGGAAGGCGCGCGCCGTCTTGAGAAGCTCGATCTCGTCCGGCCCGATCCGCGCGGGGTCGAACCGCCCCGCCCACAGGCCGTCCCGGAGATCGGCCGGGTCCACTTTTCCTTCCTCGATCCCCTTCCGGTAGATCGAACCGATCCGCGCGTGGGCGTACTGGGCGTAGTAGACCGGGTTGTCCAGCGACTGCCGGCGGGCCACGTCGAGGTCGAAGTCGAGCGGGCTGGAGGCCTTGCGCATGACGAAGAAAAAGCGCGCCGCGTCCACCCCCACCTCGTCCAGGAGCTCCCGGAGCGTCACGTAGCTGGCCGCCCGCTTGGACATCTTGATTTCCCGGCCGCCCTCCAGGAGCCGGCAGTGCTGCACGATCAGGACCTCGAACGCCACCGGCCGCGTCTCCGGCGTGTCCGAGGGCGAAGGGCGCACCTGGTCGGGCGCGACCAGGTTGAAGTTGAGCATCTTGAGCCCGGCGCGCATCGTGGCGATGTGCGCGTGGTGGTCCGGTCCCCAGAGATCCACCAGGATGTCGAACCCGCGCTGGAACTTGTCCCGGTGATAGGCCATGTCCGGAAGCCGGTAGACGTAGGACCCGTCCGTCTTGACGATCGGGCGGTCCTCCGTGTCCCCGTACTCCGAGGTCTTCAGGTAGACGGCGCCGTCCTTGCGGTAGGTGAGGCCCCAGCTTTCGAAGAAGTTGAGCACCTCCTCGACCTTGCCGCTCTTGTGGAGGGCTTCCTCGCTCGTCCAGACGTCGTAGCGGACCCGGAAGGCTTCGAGGTCCCGGCGGATTTCCTCGAGCAGCCGATCCTTGCCGAAGCGTTTGGCCCGTTCGAGGTCGACGGGGCCTCCCTGGGCGGCGAGCTCCCGCGCGAGCGCCTTCACGTAATCGCCCCGGTAGCAGTTCGGATCGGGCGGCTCGGGCGCGTCCGTCAGGCGCCAGAGGAGGGAGCGTCCGAGCATCTCGATCTGGTTGCCGGTGTCGTTGACGTAGAACTCGCGCGTGACGCGGAAGCCGGCGAAGTCGAGGATGTTGGCCAGGGAATCCCCGACCGCGGCCTGGCGTCCGTGGGCGATGTGGAGGGGCCCCGTGGGGTTGGCCGAGCAGTGCTCGACGAGCACGCGGCGCCCGCCGCCGAGGGCGGAGCGGCCGTAGCGGGGGCCTTCCTCGAGGATCCGCCGGAGCTCTCCGTGGTAAAACTCGGCGGACGCGGCAAGGTTGACGAAGCCGGCGCCGGCCGCCTCCACGCGGGCCAGGCCCGGCAGTCCGCGGCGGCGCAGCTCCGCCGCCAGCGCCTCCGCCAGCTCCCGCGGCGGGCGCTTGAGGGAACGCGCGAGGCGCAAGGGAACGCTCGTGGCCGCGTCCCCGAAGCGCGGGTCGGAAGGCGGCTCGAGGGCGGGACCGGGGATCTCCGCTCCCCACAGCGCCCGGGCGGCGTCGCGGACGGCGTCCGACCAGAGCTCTTCGACGTTCACGGGCGGTCCTCCCCGCTTCGCGGGCCGCTCACGGGCGGGCCGCGGCGCGCTTCCATCGGACGCGCGGCGCGTCCGCCCACAACCCCTCGAGGTCGTAGAAGCCCCGGTGATCTTCGTGGAAGATGTGCACCACGAAATCCCCGAAGTCCTGGACGATCCACCGGGCGTCCCGGACCCCTTCGATCCCGCGCTCGCGCACCCCCTTCTCCTTCATGGTCGCACGGAGCTCTTCGGTCATCGCGCGGGCCTGCCGTTCGTTGGACGCGGAGCAGACGACGAAATAGTCCGCGATGAAGGTGAGCTTGCGGAGGTCGAGGATCACGACGTCGGTGGCCTTCTTGTCCTCGCAGACCTTCGCGCAGGCGACGGCCAACTGCCGGGGCGTGGCGATATCTTCCTCCGAAAAGCGCGTCCGCGTTATTGACTATCAAAACCGGGCGGGGGCGTCAAGGCGGGGCTCTCACGAGCGGAAGAAAAGCAGCGTCACGAGCCCGAAGAGGGGCAGGAGGATTCCGCAGGACCAGAGCATGTAGCCGAAGAAGCTGGGCATCCGGACCCCGTTTTCCTCGGCGATGGCCTTGACCATGAAGTTGGGGCCGTTCCCGATGTAGGTGTTGGCGCCCATGAAGACGGCCCCGCAGGAGACCGCCTTGAGAAAGGAGGCCCCCAGGGGATGGGCGGCCAGCGCGCCGAGGTTTTCCGCCGAGAGCGCGGCGCCCGTCAGCTTGTTGACGACGCCGGTGGCCAGCGTCGCAAAGGTGAGGTACGTGGGGGCGTTGTCGAGGAAGCTCGAAAGCGCCCCCGTCATCCAGAAGAACTGCCAGGGCCGGGTGAGCTGGATTTCGCCCGAAGCTCCCTTGGCCTCCAGGAACTTGAGGGCCGGCACCATCGTGATGAAGATGCCGATGAAGAGCGCGGCCACCTCGATGATCGGGTGCCAGCCGAAGCGGTTGGCCTCGCGGACCGGTCGGGGCGTAAGCGCCAGCGACAGCGCCGCCATGGCGAGCATGCCTCCCACCTGGACGGCCGCCTGAACGTCGTGGTGGGGGCTGATCGCGTGGCCGTACTTGCCCATGACGTAGATGACGCCGATCACGCCCAGGAGCCACAGGAAGTTGAGCCCGCCTTCCACGCGCAGGGGTTCGCGAATCTCTCCTGCTGAGGAGTTCGGGATCCCCTCCTTGCTCCGCAGGACGCTGTCCAGGACGTAGAAAAGAGCCAGGAGGATCCCGTTGACGAGGAGCCAGGGGAGGAGAAGCTGAAGGGTCCAGAAGAAGGGAACCCCCCGCAGAAAGCCCAGGAAAAGCGGCGGGTCGCCGAGGGGGGTGAGCATTCCCGCCCCGTTGGACACGATGAAGATGAAAAAGATGACCAGGTGGACGCGCCGCGCGCGCTTTTCGTTGGCCCGAAGAAGCGGGCGGATCAGGAGCATCGAGGCGCCCGTCGTGCCGATGAAGCTGGCCAGGATCGCGCCGACGCCGAGGAGCGAGGTATTGACCGCGGGCGTGCCGGCCAGCGATCCCCGCAGGTACACTCCGCCGGAGATGATGAAAAGCGAGGCGAGCAGCGCGATGAAAGCCACGTATTCGCGAAGGCTGTGGTGAAGCCACTCGCCTCCGTGTTCGGCGCGGAAAAGGAGATATCCCAGGACCGGCAGGCTGGCCAGCACCGCCAGCAGCAGCTTGTTCCGGTTCTTCTCCCAGAAGTGGCCGAAGAAGAGGGGGGTGATCGCGATGACGAGCAGGAAGGCGGCAAAGGGGAAAACCGTCCAGGTCGGAGGCGCCTGCTCCGAGGCCAGAGCCGTGATCATCGAAGTTCCTCCCGCTGCCCGGCGCCTCATGATAGGTCGTCCGGAAGGGACGTCAACGCTTTCTTGGCGGCGTTACGGCTCGATCGCGTACTGGATCGCGTAGCGCGTGTTGGAGGGCCAGGGTTCCGCCGCGTCGGCCGGTTCCACGGAGACCACGTACGTTCCGTGGGCCGGAAGCGCCCAGGCGATTTCCTGGCGGCCTCGAACGGAGGCGGTCTGGAGGATCTCCTGGCGTGAGTCCCGCAGGCGGACCTTGAGGGTGAGCGGCGGCGCGGCGATGCCCTCGTTGAGGCGCAGGCGCAGTTTCGGAGGGGGCGGAGCGGGCGCTCGGCCTTCCCCGGCGGGCGCCTCGATCCGGTAATAGTCCGCGTCGAGCCCGGGGGGATCGAGCGTCGCCAGCGCGTATTCGCCCGGCCGCAGGGGAGTCGCCTGGATCCACGAGTCGTTGCACTCGTACGGATCCTTGCCGCCGGTCAGCCTGAGCTTGAGGGCGTTCAGAGGCGCTTCCGGATCCCCGGCGCGCCAGAGATATCCCTGGTTGAGGAGCCCGAATTCCCCCACGACCGCCTGAAGCTCCTTCAGGAGCGCGCGGTCCCGTTCGGGCGCCGGGCGTTCGCGCGCCTCACGGTCCAGATCCACCAGGTGCGGGAGCCGCGCGTAGAACGCCTCCCAATCCTTGTAGATGGGGGAAACGGGGAAGGGGTAGGGCTTCTCCTGCATCGCTCGCACATGGGCCGCCCCGCGGCGGAAGATCTCCTTGGCTTCATCCCAGCGCCCCCGTCGCCACGCGTAGATCCCCTGAAGGTAAAGGCAGTGGTTGATGAAGCCGTCCATCGTGTCCGGATAAAGCATCAGGCCGACGAAGGTCCGGTACTGCTTGTCGGGGCGGGCGAACAGCTCGTCCCGAGCCCGCTCCAGCCAGAGGATCGCCAGCTCGAAGGCGCTGCGCGGGCGCTCCGGGCGGCGCCGGTCGGGCGGCAGGTCGGCCTGAAGTTCCTCGTCGGTCTCGATCCGCCGCAGCAGATCGAGGTCGAGAAATCCGTCCCGCCAGGCCGGCTTGTGAAAGAGGATCCAGGCCTGTTCCAGCTTGAGGTGCGGATTGTCCGGAAGGCGGGCGTTGCCCTGCCGGATCCACTGTAGCCCGAACCGGATCCATTCCCACGCCTTCTCGCGGTCGGTGAATCCGTTGGCGACGTTGTAGGCCGCGTCCCAGGCCAGGTACGACCACACTTCCGGGTTGCGGGGCTGGAAGTAGGAGATGAACGTGAAGATCTCCTTCTCCTCGTACCAGCGTCTTTCCTCCCGGACGGACTTGAGCCGGATCCAGAGCACGTCGATCGCCACGGCGCGGAAGGCGCCGAAGAAAAGCGACGCGACGTACGTGGGCAGCATGTCCCCGGGCGGCACGTCGGCCAGGTTCCGGTACCGGTCCTCCTCGATCTTCTCGGGCTGCCGGTCCAGGCCCGCCGACTGCACCAGGACCAGCGCGGCCAGAAGGGCCGCCAGGACCGCCCATCGGCGCGGAGTCATGGTCTATCCGAAGTCCCGGAAATAAAGAAGCGCCGTTCCGAGGATCGCCAGAACGAGGACGGGCGGCGCGGCCCGCCCGGCCGCCTCCGCCAGCTCGCCGCCGGAAACGGCGTGGTCTTTGAGGAGCCACCGCGAAAAATCGAAATGGGAAAAATCGGGGACGAGCGCCAGCACCGTCCGCGAGATGCGGGTCGAAGCCTTGAGAACCCAGGGGGGCAGATCCTCGGCGGGTCGGACGCGCTCCTCGCGGCCCGGAGCCTCCCGAAGGGTGAACTCGACGTCCCTCGCGGCCTCCCGGATGAACCCGTGGGCCGATCCCACGAGATAGACGAGGATGCCGAGCAGGATGCTGACCGGAGCGGAGACCCACGTTGAAGCCGCCAGAGTCACCGAAAGGACGATCAGGGATTGCAGGAGCACGAGGGCCATCCCTCGCGCGAAGTTCAGCTCGAAGCTCGACGGCTTGCGGTAGAGAACGACCGACCGGGCGTCCCCGGCGATCATGCCGTCGGCGTCGGCGGACCGGAAGGTCAGCTCCAGCGTTCCCGCGGGCTCGACGAGATCCGCGGGCACTTCGAAGAGGCGTTCCTCGTTCGTGTTGGCCGGGATTCGAAGCTCCTCGGCCCGGCCCGACGCGGCCCGGGCGCGGACGTGAAGGAGTCCCGCCGAGCGATACGGGTCCGTGGGCGAGCCGATCGTCAGGCGCGCTTCGACCCGGAGGCGTTCGGGGAAGTCGGCGCGGTTCAAGCCGCGGAAGGTCCAGACGAGGACGGCCTCGTCCGCCGCCGCGGCCGCCAGGCGGCCCGGTTCGTCGGGGTGGGGGACGCCCCGCGCGTGGGTGAAGGAGGCGGCCCGTTCCCGCGGGTAGGCCACCAGGGGCGGGAAGTCCTTCCCCGAGGTCCAGGACACGACCCGAAGGAAGAACACCGTGACGGCGCCCAACGTCGCCACGAAGATCGCCAGGAGGAGCGCGAATCCCGCGAAGCGGCCGAGAAAGACGAGCCCTTTGGGGACGGGCTTGGTGACGACGAGAAAGATCCGCTTCTGTTCGAAGTCCCCGGGAAGCGAAAACCCCGCCAGAAAGAGGGCTACGATGGCGGTGAAGACCGCGGCCGCGCGGAGCGCCCAGATTTCCACGAGCCTCAAGCGCCCTTCCGGCGCCACGGAGGGGAAGAAGGCCACCGCGCTCAGGAGCGCCAAGGCGAAGAGGATGAGGACCGCGAACACCTTGCGGCGCCGCGCCTCCAGCAGGGTCATCGTCGCGATGGCCCAGAGCTGCGCCGCCCGGACGATCATGGCCGCGTTCCTTCCGGCGCGCCTCCGGACGGCTCCGCCTCCGGCCGCCGGTAGACCAGGCCGTCGCCGCTTTCCTGGACGGTGCGCAGGAAGACTTCCTCGAGGGTCTCCAGAAGCGGCTCGGCCCGGATCAGGGAGGCGCCTTCGGCGCGCGCGATCTCCTCGATCTTGCGCCGCGTCTCCTCCGACAGGTTCCGAAACGTCAGGCGCGTCAGGTCGCGCTGGACGAGGATGTCCCGGACCGCTCCGTAGACCTTGGTCTGTCCCTGATGGAGGATGGCGATGCGGTCGCAGATGTCCTGCACGTCGGCCAGGAGGTGGCTCGAAAGAAGCACGGTGGTGCCGCGCTTCTTGAGGTCCAGGATCAGGTCCTTCATCTGGCGGGACGAAATGGGGTCCAGGCCGCTGGTGGGCTCGTCCAGAATCACGACCTCCGGCTCGTTGATGAGGGCCTGGGCGAAGGACACGCGGCGGACCATGCCTTTGGAATACTCGCGCAGGGGCCGCCGGCGGGCGTGCTCGAGCCCGAACCGCCGGATGAGCTCGTCGGCGCGCCGGCGTCGCGTGGCGCGGTCCAGGTGAAAGAGCCGTCCGAAGAAATCCAGCGTCTCGTCCGCGTCGAGCCAGCGGTAGAGGTAGGATTCCTCGGGCAGGAACCCGAGGCGCGCCTTGACGGAGACGTCGTGGGGAGGCTTGCCGAGGATCCGCGCGGAGCCGGAGGTGGGGAAAATGAGACCGAGCAGCAGCTTGAAGGTGGTGGTCTTGCCGGAACCGTTGGGGCCGATCAGGCCGAAGACCTCTCCGCGCTCGATCGAGATCGAGAGCGAGTCCAGGCCCTTGTGCTTGGGACGGCCCCAGAAATCCTTGTAGACCTTGGTGAGCCGGTCGGTCTCGATGACGGCGGTCATGGCCCCCGTTCGCCCGACGAAAAAGGCCGCGAGGGGGGATTCCCCCGGCGGCCCGGCGCGCCGCGGCGCGACGTTAACGCAGGTTGGCTTCCTTCTGCAGCTTGCGCAGGAGCTGCCGCTCCTGGCGGCGGCGCTTCTCGCTGGGCTTCTCGTAGGAGGCCTTGCGCTTGATATCCCGGGTCAACCCTTCCTTCTCGCACGCCTTCTTGAAGCGTTTGAGGAGCTGGTCCAGGGACTCGTTCAACCGGGCCTTCACGCGGATCAAGTCTGCACCTCGCTTTTCAGGAACCGACCGGCGTCATTATAGCGGCCTCCGAAGCGCGGGCGCAACACTTTCACGACCGGACCCGGTCCCAGAGATGCCGGGCGAAGGACATCCGCTGCCGGATCTCCGCTTCCAGCGACGCGGGCGACGCGTATCCCATCGCGCGCACGAGCGTCCGGAACTCCCTTTCGGTGGCCGGGGGGATTCGGGCGTCCCCGGCATGGCCCCGGGCGGCCCGCAGGGCGTCGATCAGCCGGCGGAGGAAGAGATACGTTTCCGAAAGCCCGCGGGCTTCTTCCGCGCGCAGGTGTCCTCCCCGGGCCAGCCGCGCGATCGCCTCGAGCGTCCCGGGAACCCGCACGGAAGGATCGGCCGCGCCCGCCTCGATCTGGCGGGCCTGGACGAAGTACTCGACATCCACGAGCCCTCCGGGGCTGTACTTGGCGTCCGCGACCCCCGCGGGCACGAGCTCGGCCGCCTGCCGCCGCCGGAGGTGCAGGAGGTTGGCGTAGTCGAGCGGCCGGCCCGAGTAGACGAAGGCGTCGCGGGCTTCGACGAGCGCGCGGGTCAGGGCGGGAGGGCCGGTCACCGGGCGCAGCTTCACGAGCGCCAGGCGTTCGAACGGCCGGGCCGGGCCGTCCGGCGCGTAGTACGCCCGGAAGCCCGAAAGCGACGTCGCCCGCGAGCCCGCGTCTCCGTACGGCCGCAGGCGAAGATCGATCTGAAAGCTTCCTTCGCGCCGGGCGCGGATCGAAGCCACCAGCGTTCGGACGAGCTCCTGGAACCACGCGTCCGCCCCCTCCACGGAATCGTCGTAGACGAACACGAGATCGAGATCCGACGTCAGGCCGAGCTCGCGGCCGCCGAACTTTCCGAGCGCCGCCACGCTCCCGGCGGCCCCCCGCGGAGGGCGCATCCGCGCGCGCAGTTTCCTCGCCGCTTCCGCGAGCGCGCGCTCCACGACCGCGTCCGCGAGGTCGGAGAGCGACTCCATGAACTCCGGGAATCCGCACCGGCCGGTGATGTGGCGCACGTCCAGGCGGAACATCTCGCGGTCCTTGAAGTCGTTGAGACGCTCCAGCGCCTCGTCGGGGTCCCGGGCCCCGGCGAGCGCCCGGGCGAGGTCCCGCCTCAGGCGCGCGCGCGACGTCCTGCGCTCCAGCGCGGGGACGTTGCGCACCACGGGGAAGAGATTCTCGTGCTGGACGAGGAGAAAGTCCTCCCAGAGAAACCGGCTCACGCCGAGGAGCGCGGCGATGGTGGAGAGGACCGACGGAGATTCGAGATCGCGGACCTCGCGGACCCAGTCCGGCCGGGCGAAGATCTGGTGGAGGAGCGCGGTGAACTGGCGCAGCGCCTGGGCGGGATCCGGCGAGCGCGGCAGGAGCTGCATGAACTGCTGGACGAGCGCGGCGGCCACGCCGAGCGCGTCCGACGCCCGAGGGCCTTCGATCCGCCGTCCCTCAAGGTCGGTGACCCAGAAGGTGTCGTAGACCTCGTCTTCGAGCGTGCGGATGACGGCGCGCTCGACGCGCAGGCGCAGGGCCGAAAGGGCCGTGGCGAACTCGAAGAGGAATCCGAGGGTATCGGGGGCGCGAAGCTGGAGTTCCGTCTCGCGCGCGGAGGGATCGTTTCGCAGCTCGATCCGCAGGCCGCCGGAGGGACGTTCGGGACCGGCCTGCGCGCGCGCCGTCTCGCCCACCCGGTCGATCACCCGGTCGAGGGCGCCCTGGGCGTCGCCCGCCAGGGCCTGGCCGACCCGCTCGGCCAGGTCGCGGCGGAACGCGTCCCAGAAGTCGGGCGGCGCGTCGTCGGGAAGGGCGACCTCGAAGAGGGCCAGGGTTTTCCGGCCCACGTCGCGGGGCCGCCGGGTTTGCGGAGAGGTTTCCAGGCGGGCGAAGTCGCCGCTTTCGATGTTGGCCCGGCGGGCGGCCAGGAGGCCCGAGACGAGCGCGAGCAGTCCGGGCGGATCGGCGGCGGCCGCCGCCACCGTCCAGCGCCTCCCGGCTCCCTTCCAGGCGCGCACCTCCAGGTCTTCGGGGCGTTTCACGGCGGCCAGGGCGTCCGCCGCGCGGGCGAGCGTGGCGTCGTCGAGGCGTTCTCCGGCGGGACGCAGGCGGGACCGCAGATCTTCGACCGGCGCGGAAGGAGGGGCGCTCGAAAGGACTCCTCCGAGAAGGCGCTCGAAGAGCGCGCGCACGCGGCGCGCCCGCGCCTCGTAGGCGTCGAGCAGGCGCTGGGCCGCTCCGGGGCCGCGGAACCCGAGCGTGCGCGCCAGGCGCGCCAGATCCTCCTCCCGCTTGGGGAGCCGGTGAACCTGGCGGTTCTCCATGAGCTGCAGGCGGTGCTCGACGGTTCTCAGGAACACGTAGGCTTCCCGCAGCGCCTGGGCGTCCACCGGGGCCACGCGGCCGGCCGCCTCGAGACGCTCGAGGGCCTCGAGCGTATGGCCTCCCAGCACGTCCGGACGTTCGAGGCCGGCTTCGAGCTGGAGGGCCTGGACGATGAACTCGACGTCCCGGATGCCTCCCGGCGCCAGCTTCACGTGGCCTTCGGAGTGTCCGCGCTCGTCGAGCTGTTTTTCGATGCGCAGCTTCAGCCGCCGGACTTCCTGGCGCGCCGCGGGGCCGTCGCGCAGGAGGAGGGGCGCGATCCGCCGGAGGAACCGGCGGCCGGCGGCCGTGTCTCCGGCGACGGCGCGGGCCTTGAGCATCGCCTGGCGCTCGGCCGGCCGGGCCTTCGCGGCCAGATATTCCTCCGCCCGGGCCGCCGCGGGCGCCAGTTCCCCTTCGCTCCCGTACGGCCGCAGCCGGAGGTCCACGCGGTAGACGACCCCTTCGACGGTGCGCTCCCCGAGCGCGCGCACGAGCGCGCGGGCCGCCCGGGCGGCCGCGGGCGCGTCGGCGGCGCGGCGCGCCAGAAAAAGGAGATCGATGTCCGAGCTGTAATTGAGCTCGCGCCCGCCCCACTTGCCCAGAGCGACGACCACGAGCCCCGCCGCGTCTTCCGAGGCCGCGGCGAGAGCCAGGCAGCGTGCGACGAAGGCGTCGGCCAGATCCGAGATCCCGCGCACGATCGCGGAAAAGTCCGCCAGGCCCAGGAGATCCGCCGCGCCGATGCGGAAGATCTCCCGCCGGTGGACGCGCCGCGCCGCCTCGAGCTTTTCCTCCACGGACTCGTAAAGCGCGCCCACGCGTTCGAATTCCGCCAGAAGTTCCGGGGCCGCGCGGAAGCGGACGAGCATTTCGGGATCGCTGAGGAAAGCCAGGTGGTCCGGCTGGCGCACGAGGATGTCGGCCAGGTAGCGGCTGGAGGCCACGACGTGGACGAATCGGTCCAGAAGCGCCGGGTGGTCCTGGAAGGAGCGGTAGAGCGGAAGACGCGCTCCGCGGGCCTCGACGAAGCGCGCCAAGTGAAAAAGCGCGGCGTCGGGATCCGGGCTTTCGGCCAGAGCGTCGCGCAGGATGCCCGAGAGGCGGGCGAGGGCGAGCATCTCGGCCGTGTCCGTGAAGAGCTCTTCCAGGCGCTTCCGCGCGGTCTGCGGGTCGCGGAATCCGGAGGAGGTCAGGAGTTCCTCCAGGTCGGGCGGCATGGGGACGCGCATCGGGACCGGACAGCATAACACAAGGCGGGATCTGGACAAATGCGGGAGGCTGGGGTATAGTCCCTTTGACGGAGAGAGGGAGATGGACCTGCCCGCCGACGTTTTCTCCATCGCCTAAACTCTCCGCGCGTTCGTTCCCGGGAGAGAGGGACCATGAAGAGCAAGGGCAGCCCCAGTCTCTACGAAGTTCTCAAGTCCGCGTCCCGGCCCTCCGGCGAGGGTGCGCCCGCCGCCTCGGCCCCGGCGGGAGGCGCTCCCTCCCCGGGCGGAGGCGAGTCCGGGCCCACGCTTCAGGAGCGTCTGGCCGCCTACAAGGCGGCCAAGCTGGCGGAGGCGCAGGCCGCGGCGGTGGCCACGGAGGCTTCGCCGCCGCCGCCGACTCCGGCGCCCGAGCCGGCGGCCGCGACGGTGGTCGTATCTCCGCCGGCTGTCCGTTCGGAGCCGGTTGCGCCGCCCGCGGCGCAGGTGGGAGCTTCCGAGGAGAAAACTTCGGAGCGGGGTCCGGCGCCCGAGGCCGGGCCCGGGCTGGGGGAGCGCGTCGTCACCTTGACCTATAACACTCTCGCGTTTGCGGCGCTCGTCGGGGTGGGGCTTCTCTTCGTGGCATATGCCCTGGGAGTGAAGGTCGGTCGCGCGCGCGCCGCGGAGGCCGCCGCGACGGAAACGGTTCGTCCCGCGCCGCCGCCGCGCCCGCCGGCGCCTCCCCCCGCGCCGCCCAAGCAGTACACGATTCGGCTGGCCGAATGGCGCTATGCGACTCCGCGCGACCGGGTCACCGCGGAGGCGGAGGCCGAGGATCTGCGCAAAGCCCTCGAGCGGGCCGGCTACCGGGGCGTGGAGAAGGTGAAAATCGAGCGGGCGGGAGAACCGCGGCTGGCGCTCTACATCGACCGCCTGACCGATTATGCGAGTCCCGCGGCCCGCGAGCGCCTGGCGGCGCTTCAGAAGTTCCGCCTGCGCAACGGGACGGCGCCCTTCGCGGCCGCCGCCTTCGAGGAGGTGCCGAAGTAGCGTTTTTCCTTGATTCCGCCGGGGGGATCGCGTATCTTCCGCGCTCGCCATGTCGATTCACAAAAGCCTGAGGACCGCCGGTAAGCTTCGCCGCCACCGCAACGTGCTGACGCGCGCTGAGCGTCTCGAACTCCTGAAGAAGGACGGGCGCTGGAAGGAAGAGCAGTCCATTTTCGGCCTTCCGAAGGTGCGCAACATCATGATGAAGGCCAAGAAGAAGAAGGAAGAGGCGGCCGAGGCGGCGGCGGCTCCGGCGGCGGCCGGGGCGG
>DATLZA010000052.1 GCA_035574235.1 Planctomycetota bacterium
GGGCGGCGCGGGACCGTTTTCTGGCGGACCTCGACGCCTGGGCCGCCCGCCTGGCCGGCTGGGCGCGCGTCGAAGCCTCCGGCCGCTTCACGCCCGAGGGATTCGACTTCGAGATCGTCTTCCGCGGACGGTGAGCCTCAAAAGCTCATTCCGACCGTGGGATCCTTCTCCGAAGCGACCACGCGCTTGGTGTCGCGGTGGAAAATGACGCGCCCCACGCGGTCGTAGTACCAGACGCGGTAGTCCATGTCGAAGCGGATCGCGTCGTTGGACCACCAGCCGTCGGCGCGGCGCGCGGGTTGCCCGAGCGCCTTGACGACCTCCTCGGGGTACATCCCTTCCTCGATGCCCGGGATGGGGCCCTCATCGACCTTCTCGAAGAGGGGCGGCGGGGCGCAGGAAGCGGCCAGGCCGGCCAAAGCGGCCGCGGCGAAGAAGCGCAGCGCCATACGACACCTCCCAAAACGGCGTCTCCTTTGAGGATTCTACGCTATCCGACCCTCTGAATACCTGACGGTTACGAAATCGGTTTCCCCACCGGCGGCGCGCCGGCGCAAAAAAGCCTTGCCTCCCGCCCGCGGGACCGCTAAGAATAAAAGCCCTCCCCGAACGGAACGTGGGCGGGTGGTGGAATTGGCAGACACGTACGTTTGAGGGGCGTATGCCGCAAGGCGTGCGAGTTCGAGTCTCGCCCCGCCCACCAACCCCCCTCCCGTGACCCCAATCCCGAACCCCTCTTGACAAACCCCCGCGAGTAGAGTATAACGTTACTACCTATGGGAAACCGGGAGAAGCTCATCGCCACCGCCGCGGAGATCTTCGGCCGCCGGGGGTATCAGGCCACCAGCGTGGACCACATCCTCGAGGCCGCCGGGGTTTCCCCATCCAACTTTTACTATCATTTCAAGTCCAAGGAAACCCTGGCGTACGAGGTCCTCGAACGCACCTTCGAGGAGCTGCGCAAGGAGATCGCTCCGATCTTCGTGAACCGGCGGCTGGCGCCCCTCGAAAAACTCCAACAGCTTCACCGGCTGTTCGTCAAAAAGATGGAGGAAAACGGGTGCCGGGGCGGCTGCCCCCTCGGCAACCTCGCCCAGGAGCTCTCGGACTCCCATCCGGGATTCCGGCAGCGCCTGGCCGAGTTTTTCGAGGAGTGCATGGCGGGAATCGCCGACATCGTGGCCCAGGGCGTCCGGGAGGGAACGTTCCGGCGGGACGTGGACCCCCGCGCGGCGTCGTACCTCCTTTTCGGCTCGATCGAGGGGCTGATCCTTCTTTCGAAAAGCCTTAAGGACGTGGCGCCGCTGGAGCGGGGATTCCGGCAGGCCCTGGAGCTTTTGGCGAACCCAAATTAGATACCGTCGTTTCTAAGTAGAGGGGCGTCATGGAAACGAAGTTCGAGCACCTGATCGAGACCCACCGTCCCGCGCTCCTGCGCGCGGCGCTGAAGTTCTGCCACGGCGACGAAGCTCTGGCCGAGGACATGGTGCAGGAAACCTACGTGAAGGCCCTGCGTCATGCCGACCGCTTCGTCCCCGGCACGAACCTCCGCGCCTGGCTCATGAGGATCCTCTACAACAACGTCATGAGCGCCTACCGGCACAAGCAGGTCGCGCGCGAGGGCCCCTATCCCGAGGGCTTCGATCCCGTGGAGGAAGAGCCCGCGGATCTCGAAGTGAGCGACGAGCTGGCCCGCGCCGTCAGCGACCTGCCCGAGGACTACCGGAAGGTCTTCCTCATGGCCGCGCTCGAGGATTCGCCCTATCAGGTGATCGCGGAGAAGCTGGGAATCCCCGTGGGCACGGTCATGTCCCGGCTCTGGCGGGCCCGGCGGACGCTCAAGCGGCGCCTGGCTTCCTCCGTGTCGCTCAACTGAGCCGCCGCGCCCTCAGGGGCGCGCGGCCCGCCGGCGCAGGAGCGAAATGAAAAAGGGAGCCCCCAGAAGCGCCGTCACCGCCCCGATCGGCAGCGGCTCCCCCGGCGCCAGCGCCCGCGCGGCCGCGTCC
>DATLZA010000053.1 GCA_035574235.1 Planctomycetota bacterium
GCCCCGCCACGGGCGGCGCCACAAGGCCAGATGGCGGACCCGACCGGAGATCTCATGGCCGGCCTCGGAGGGCCGGCCGCTCCGGCGGGCCCGGTCGACGTTGGCCCGCAGAAGCGCCGCCAGGCGCGGGGCCGGGCAGGAGGTGCTGACCACCGTCGCCGCGCCGGCCTCGTAGGCCCCGCGCAGGCGCGCCGGCTCCGGGCGCCGCGTGACGGCGGCGACGTAGAGTCCCGGAACCGCGGCGCGCAGGTCCCCGACGAGCGCCGCGCCGCCGTCGTCCAGGTCCACCACCGCCAGGGCCGGCGCCGGACGCCGCGCCCGGGTCAGCGCCCGGGCCTCCGCCGCGTCCCGCGCTTCGAGGACGAAGAGCCCCGTGGCCGCGATCGCCTGCGCCAACGTCTTCCGAAGCTCGGGGTCGGTCCCATGCACGAGAACCGCCGGAGCCGCCGCGGGGTCCCGCCGGCGCTCGACGATCGCCTCCTCCACGGCCCGCACCCACTCGCGCGGGGAAGCGGAGGCGTCCACGATCCGCCGGATGCCGACTTCGCGCAGGCGCTCCCGGAGCGCGTCGGTGGCTTCCGGGGCGATCATCAGGACGGGAACATCACTTCCAAGATTTCTCAAACCCTGAACCAGATCCAAGGGGTCCGCCTCCCGCAGGTCGGCCCCGCACAGGACGGCGTCGCAGGAAGCTTCTTGGAGCTGCCGGAGGGCGTGCTCGGGGGCCCGCGACGCGCGGGTGCGATACCCCGCCCGCGAGAAGGCCTGCACCAGAGCCTCCAGGCGTCCCAGGTCGTCTTCGCAAATCAGCACGCTTTTCATACCGGGCTCCTTACTTGACTGTTGAAGGAGCAATCCGCGTGCCAACCGAACGCCCCCGGAGTCCCCCGAGGGGGCCGGAAGCGGCACGACAAAGGTGTTGGGGCGTTCCCTCAAAGTGGTATGATGACCTGGAACCCCTTCCCGGGAGGTCGCCATGGGCTCCGTGCCGTTTTTCCGGATTCCGCTCAACCTGCCCCACGCGGGTACGATCGCGCTGCGGATCGAATATCACCTTCAGGGGACCGACGCGGACTCGGAGCTGATGAAGCCGGTGGAGCGCCTCATCGAGATCCTGGCGCCGTACCGGGAGGCGGGGGAAAATCCGCCGGCGGAGGAGGCCCGGAAGGTCGTGGAGGAAGCGGCCGAGCTGGGCCGCCGGATCGTGGAGTCGATTGAGCGGCTCAAGGCGGGACACGACCGCCTGGGCCAGGCGATCCGCAACCTCTTCGAGTGCCTGGAGCTGGGCGAGGAAGGGGCGCGCCTGTCCCTTCGAGCGGGGGAGAATCCGCAGTCGCCCCTCCGGCCGATCTGAGGGCGGTCGAACGCGGGGCGAAAAGCCGGCCGGCGCTCCGCCGTACCATAGGCGAACGTTCGGAAGGGGGATCGTGCGATGAAGGGTGCATTCCTGCGCCTGGGCTTGGTGACCCTGATGATGGCGGCGGTGGCGGCCGTGGCCGCTTCCCAGGGTCCGGGAGGAAAGCCGCCGGTCGAGCCGCCCGTGCAGGTGGCCCCGGGCGTCTGGTTCGAGCAGCACAACGACATCGGAACCTTCGGGTCGAACGTCGCCTGGATCGAATTTTCGGACTACGTGGCGGTCGTGGACACGGCCTTCCCGCGGGGGGCCGAGGAAGCGCTCCGGAACATCAAGGCGACGACGAACGGCAAGCCCATCCGGTACGCGATCGTGACCCACTACCACTCGGATCACTCCTTCGGCAGCGGCGCCTTCGCCCGCGAGGGGGCCGCGATCGTGGCCCACGAAAACGCCCGCCGCGAGTACCTGGCCCGCAACGTCGCCGCCTACGCCCGCTCCGCCGAGCGCGACCCGACCTACGCGAAGTATCCTTCCACGGCGCCGAACGTCACCTTCACGGACAAATTCATTCTGGACGACGGCCGGCGCCGCGCGGAGCTCTATTACTTCGGTCACGCCCACACGACCGGTTGCATCTTCACGTTTCTTCCCCGGGAGCGCGTGGTCTTCACGGGAGACGCCTGCGTGAACGGCCCCTTCAACTACCTGGGGGACTCCGACACGGCGAGCTGGATCGACGTCCTCACGCAGGTGGAAACGCTCGAACCCGACATCGTCGTTCCCGGGCACGGTCCGGCGGGGAAACGGGATCTTTTGCGCACCCAGAAGCAGTATTTCGTCGAGCTGCGCGCCCAGGTGGCCCGCCTCGTGGCGGAAGGGAAGACGCTCGACGAGGTGAAGAAGGCCGTCGACATTCCCCTCTGGAAGGCCTGGACCGGTCAGGCGCGGATGAGCGAGCCCAACATCGCTCACGTCTACGGGGAAATGACGCGCGGGCCGCTCAACTGGGCCGGCGGGGACCCGGGGCAGCCCGGCCGGTCGGTGGTCGCTCTGCCGATGGAGAAGGGCAAGGAGCGGCCGCGGCTGAAGATGCTCGTGGGGACCCTGTCGAACGAGGACCGGGCGGGGCTGGCGCAGCGGGCGCCGAACGTGGAGTTCATCGAGGCGCGCGACCGGGAGGAGGCGCTCCGGCACGCCCCCGACGTCCACGCCGCGGTGGGCCAGTTCGTCTCGCCCGAGTTTCTCCGGCGCGCGGAGAATCTTCGCTGGGTCCAGCAGTTCAGCGCCGGAGTGGAGCATCTGGTGTCCATCCCGGAACTCCGGGACAACGACCGCGTGGTGCTCACCAACATGAAGGCGATGTTCGGACCGCCGATCGCCGATCACGTGATGGGCATGCTCCTTTCGCTGACGCGGAGCCTTCCGCACTATCACGACCTCATGAAGGAGGGACGGTGGGGGCGCGGCTCGGACGCGCCCTACCAGGGCGAGCTTCAGGGCAAGACGATGCTCGTCGTCGGGCTGGGCGGGAACGGGCTGGAAACCGCGCGGCGCGCGCACGCCTTCGGAATGCGCGTCTGGGCCACGGATCCCAAGGAGATGGCCGTGCCCTTCTACGTCGCGCGCCTGGAAAAGCCGGACCGGCTGGCGGCGCTTCTGCCGGCGGCGGACGTGGTGGTTCTGGCGTGCCCGCTGACGCCCGAGACGCAGGGGCTTTTCGGATCGGCTCAGTTCGCCCTCATGAAGGAGGGAAGTTTCCTGATCAACATCGCCCGGGGGAAAGTGGTGGACACGGCGGCCCTCCTCGAGGCCGTGCGGTCGAAGAAGGTTGCGGGGGTGGGGCTCGACGTGACCGATCCGGAGCCCCTGCCGGCGGATCATCCGCTCTGGAAGGAACCGCGGGTGCTCATCACCCCCCATGTGTCGGGACAGTCGCCGGGGACGCGCTTCCGGGTGCGGCAGCTCTTTTTCGAGAACGTGCGCCGCTTCGCCGCCGGCGAACCGCTCCTCAACGTGGTGGACAAGAAGGCGGGATATTGAGGGTCAGATCGTCGCCGTCAGGAGCGCGACCTCGTTCGTGGGTCCCTCCAGGATCGCGCGGCCGTCGGGACCGATGACGAGGCTGTTGCCCTGAAGGATCCGGCCGGCCCACGGTCCCTGCGTCACCGGACCCACGCCGTTGGCCGCCGCGATCGTCAGGTCCCGCCCGCGGGTGCGCGCCCGGTAGGCCTCCCGGATCCAGGCGAGGTTCGTCTCCTCGCCTCCCGGCCGCACCGCCCAGGCGCAGGGAGAAAAGAGGATCCGCGCCCCCATCGCGTAAAGGGCGTCGGGGATCTCCGGCCCCCAGCTGTCGGCGCAGATGTCGACGCCGACCGTGCGGTCTCTCCAGGGGACCACCGCGAGGGACGTGCCGCGCGCGTAGAGCTCCAGGCCGATGTCGAGCTCCGCGATCTTCCGGTGGCGCAGGAGAAGGCGCCCCTCCTCGTCCAGGAAAACCGCGGAATTGTAGAGGCGTTCCCCCTCGCGCTCTTCCAGGCCCGCCACGATCGCCAGGCGGTGGCGCCGCGCCAGGGCCGCCAGCCGTCGCGTGAGGGGGCCGGGGATCGGCTCCGCCGCGAACCGCGCCGCCGGCGAAAGCCACCCCGCCAGGGGACACTCGGGGAGGACCACGACGTCGCACCGCGCCCGGGCCGCCCGGGCGACCGCCTCGAGCAGGGCCGCGACGTTCGCCTTCTTGTCGCCGGGAAGGATCCGGATCTGCGCCAGGCCGACCTTGAGGGGCGAACCCATCGGCCGCCGATCCTACCCGCGCCGCCGCCCCGGATCAATGAACGGAATCTCGCCATTTGGGCCGCGATCGAGTAAAAAGGTGCCGTGACGATCGCCTTCTACCTGCTCCTGGCCGCGCTCCTCCTCCTCCTGAACGCGTTTTTCGTCCTGGCGGAATTCGCCGCCGTCAAGATGCGGCCCTCCCGGGTCCAGGCGCTCGTGGACGAGGGAAACGCCCGCGCCCGGCTCGTTCAGCACGTCCAGGCGCACGTGGACGAGTATCTTTCCGTGTGCCAGGTGGGCATCACGTTCGCCTCGATCGGCCTGGGGTTCGTCGGAGAGCCGGCCATCGCCCGGCTCATCGTCGCCCTGACGGGAGCCTCTTCCGCGACGGCCCACCGGATCGCGATCGGGGTGGCGTATGTCCTGGTGTCCTTTCTTCACATCCTGGTCGGGGAGCTGATTCCCAAGTCGCTGGCCATCCGCCGCACGGAGCCCGCGGCGCTCCTGACGGCTCTTCCGCTGAAGATCTTCCGATGGATCTTCTATCTCCCGCTCGTGATCCTCAACGGGGCGGCCAATGCGGCGCTCGGTCTCTTCGGGCTGCCCCGGACCGTCCGGGAGCCCGAACATACGGAAGAGGAACTCAAAATCCTCCTCGCCCAGTCTCAGACGACGGGACTCCTTTCGTTTCGGCGGCTTCTCCTTCTCGAAAATATCTTCGACCTCGGCGGGGTGCGGGTCCGGGACGCCATGCGCCCCCGGGATTCCGTCAAGGTCCTGCGGGCGGGCGCGACCTGGGAGGAAAACTTCCGCGTGCTGCGGGAAACCCGGTTCTCGCGCTATCCGCTCATCGACGGAGGGGAGCTGCCGGCGGGCATCATCCACGTGAAGGATCTCCTCTACGAGGGGCCGGAGAAGTGGCCCACGCTGGACCTTCGGAAGATCGCCCGGCCGTACGTGACGGCTCTCGAGGACGCGCCCCTGGAGAATCTGCTCGGGGAGTTTCAGCGCCACCGCGTTCACCTGGCGATCGTCCGCAACGCCGAGGGACGCTGGACGGGGTTCCTGTCGCTCGAGGATCTCATCGAGGAAATTCTGGGATCCATCGAAGACGAGTTCGAGGTGGAGCCCCCGATCTCGCTGGCCGACGCCCTGACGCCCGGCCGGGTGGTTCTGGGGCTGGAGGCCTCGAGTCTCGAGGAGGTCATCGGCCAGGCGTTCGGGCAGGTCCGTCCCGAGGAACTCCCCATGCCCCGGGAGCGCATGGTCAAGGCGGTGCTCGACCGGGAGCGGGCCATGAGCACGTACCTGGGCCGCGGCCTGGCGGTTCCCCACGCGCGGCTGGAAGGCCTGGACCGGCCGGTGCTCCTTTTCGTGCGTCCGGAAGGGGGGGTGCCCGTCCGGGGCCGCGACGAGCGGGCGCGTCTGGTCTTCATCCTCATGACGCCCGCCGGCGCCCCGCGCGTCCAGGTGCGGCTGCTCGCGCGGATCTGCGGGCTTCTGGACAGCGAATACGTCACGGAGCGGCTCCTCGAGGCGCGCACGCCGGCCGAGATCGTGGAGTCCGTGCGCGCGGCCGAGCCCCTCTCCGTCAGCTGACATGGAGATTCTGGAGGGCCGGATCTGCGTGGAGGCGGCGCTGCGGGCGCGGCGGCGCGACATCCACGAAATCCTCGTGCGCCAGGGAACCCGGGATGACTCGATCCGGGAAATCCTGGAGGCGGCGGCCGAACGCGGGATTCCCGTCCGGCGGGTCCGCCAGGAGGCGCTCGACGCCCGCGCGCATGGAAAGACCCACGGGGGGGTTCTCGCCGTGGCCTCGCCGCTCCCCCCGGCCGCCCCCCCCGAAGGGATCGATTTCGCGCTGCTGCTGGACGGGGTGGACGACGCGCGCAATCTCGGCTACGCCCTCCGCTCGGCCGAGGCCTTCGGGGTGCAGGCGGTCTTTCTGCGGCGAAGGGCCTGGGACTTCGACGGCGGGGACGTCTCCCGCGCCTCGTCGGGAGCCTACGAACGCCTGCCCGTGATCGTGGGCGACTCCGTTCCGGCGGGCCTTCGGCTCGTGGGCTGCGAGGCGGACGCCCCCCGCGCCATCGACGAGGAGGACCTGACGGGGCCGGTGTGCCTGGCGATCGGAGGCGAGAAGCGCGGGCTTTCGGCCGCCGTCCGGACGCGGTGCGATGTCCGGGTGACGATCCCGACCCGGCCCGGGGCGCCGTCGCTGTCGCTCACCCACGCGGCGGCGGTGGCCCTGGCCGAGGTGGCCCGGCAGAGGCGGGCGCGGGGAAAGGGATAAGCGGTGGATTATCCTCAGGTGGACGTTCCTTTCCTGGGCGGAGGGCTCCTCATCGCCCTCGTGGCCACCCTTCACGTCTTCGTGGCCAACTTCATCGTGGGGGGCAGCGTCTTTCTGCTGGTTCTCGAGCGGCGCGGATGGGAGTCAGCGGCGCGGGCTTACGCGAAGGCCCTGATCGTGACCATGGGCGTGCTCGGAAGCGTCACGGGCGTGGGGCTCTGGTTTTCGATCCTCGGCATCGCCCCGCGGGCGACCGTGGAGCTGGTGCGGCTCTTTTTCTGGCCGCTCGTGGCCGAGTACGTGCTTTTCGTGGTCGAGATCGTGGCGATGGCGGTCGTGGTCTACGGCTGGAACCGGGTGCGGCGGACCCCGTGGGAGCTGGCCGCGGCCGGGGCCGCCTGGGGAAGCATGGCCATCATCAACGGGCTCCTCTCGTTCATGCTTTCGAGCGGACGCTGGCCGGAGACGCGGTCCCTGGCGGACGCTTTCTTCAACCCCACGTATTTTCCATCCCTGGCTCATCGGGCGCTGGCGTCCCTGGCCGTGACGGGCATCGCGGGACTCCTTTTCGCCTCGTTCCGCCCGGAAGGGGAGGAACGGACGCGCCTCACGCGCCTCTCGGCCCGATGGTTCGTTTATCCCACGCTCGCCCAGCTCGGCGTGGGGGCGTGGTACCTTTATGCGCTGCGGCCGGAGCAGCGCCAGTGGGTGATGGGCTACTCCATCACGCTTTCGATGATCTGGGCGGGGGCGATTGCGCTGGCGCTTCTCCTGTGCGTCTACGTGGCCTACCAGGGCCTGCGGCTGGGGCGGATGGGAACCGGGTCGGCGGGGCTTTCGGCGGTGATGCTTCTCGGGGTCGTGGGGATGATGGAGGCCACACGGGAGGCGGTGCGGCGGCCGTACCTCATCGACCGGCACATGTATTCGAACCAGATCCTCGCGGAGGAAGTCCCGCGGCTCAACCGCGAGGGGGTGCTGTCGCGGATCGGCCCCTACGATCCCGCGCGGAAAGGGGAATGGGTGTTCCGCCTCGAATGCCGATCATGCCACACGGAGCGGGGCTTCGTCGGCATCAAGTACTCGGTCAAGGGCCGCACGGTGGAGGAACTGGATCTTTTCCTGGAGAAGCAGATCGACCGGTGGCACCCGTTCATGCCGGTTTTCGTGGGGACGCCGGACGAGCGTCGCGCGCTGGCCGAGTACCTGGCGGGGCTGGCCTCGGAGGAGGGGGGACGGTGAGGGTGGCGCTGGCGGTGTTTTTCGCGGCGCACGCGGCGTCGTCGGCCCTGGCGCTGGGGCTTCCATTCGCGCTGGCGGCGCTGGGACGGAGGAACCCGGAGCGGGCGCGCGCCCTGGCGGCGGTGGCGCTCGTGAACCTTTCGGCGGCGGTGGTCCTGGGGGTGGCGGCGCTTCTTTTCGTCACGCGCGCCTGGCCCCGGGAGTTCGTGGGCCAGGCGGTGCGCCATTTTCCGCTGCTGATGGCGGTGGTGCCCCTCCTCAGCGTCTCCTTCGCGTCGCTCTACGCGTATCAGCTCCGCGGCTGGCGTCCGGGACCGGTCGCGGCGGGGCTGGCGGTTCTCGGAGTGGCCTGGATCTTCTCGCGCGTGGCGGCCTTTCCGGAGGGGACGGCCTCCGCGGCGGTCCGCCTGGGCGCGTTCGCGGCCGGAAGCGCGGCGACGACGGGGGTGGCGCTTCTGGTGATGTTCCGGGAAGGGCCGGAGGGGCGGTTCGGGGCGCGCGCGGCGCTGGCGGGACTCGCGCTTCAGGCGGGCTTCTGGGCGTCGGCGCTGCGCGGGGCGCCGGCGGCGGGTCCCGCGGTCTGGATCCCCTGGGCGGTGGCCGCCGGGGAAGCGGGAGTTCTGGCGGCCCTGGCGTGGCCGCGCGTTCGGGTGACGCGGTTCTCCGCGGGCGCGGCGGCGGCGGGCCTCTTTTTCGTCTATCTTTCCATGGCCGCGCTGCGCGAGGCGGCGCGGGGGTGAGCATGGTGACGCCGGCGCGGTTCAACGGCATCGTTCTTGTGCTCTGCGCGATGGCGCTGGCCTCGCCGCTCGTGGAGCCGGTGCCGGGGAACCTCACGCTTCCCTTCTGGCTCTCGCGCGCGGCGGGCGTGTCGGTCGCGCTGGCGGCGCTCGTCTGGCCCCGCGTTCAGCGGGCGGCGCTGGTCGGCGTGGCCGTTCTCCTCGTTTTCGCCCCGGCGGCGCTTCAGATCTGGATGCGGGCGTGGACCGGACCGGCCACGTGGTGCCACGACTCCGTCGTGCAGTTCGAAGAGGCGATCCGGATGGTGCGGGAGGGAAAGAACCCGTACGCCGAGGACTTCACGGACACGGCGCTTCCGCGCTGGCGGGACTGGAAGGAGAATCCGGCGGTTCACCACTTCGTGTATCCGCCGTTTCTTCTGGAGCTCTCGCTGCCCGTCGAGGCCGCCTCCCGGGCCCTGGTGCCGTCGCCGCGGGAAAGAGCCTCGATCGCGCCGGGCTTTTACGACCAGCGGCTGGTGCTTCTGGCGTTCTTCGGAGCGCTCCTGGCGGCGCTCCACGCGCTTCTCAAGGATCACCCGTGCGGGGTGGGCCTGGCGGCGCTGGTGGCGCTCAACCCCTGGGTGGCCCCGTTCGTCGTCGAGGGGCGAAACGACGTGGCGCTTCTTTTCTTCGTCGCCGCCGCGGTCCTGGCGTGGGCCCGGGGGCGCGAGCGGCTGGGGCTCGTTCTGGCGGGCGCGGCGATCGCGACGAA